>CAZQJF010000098.1:0-8937 GCA_964593735.1 uncultured Streptomycetaceae bacterium
TTCACCACACCGGCCCCACGGGACAGGCCAACTTCCACGTCGACGCGATGCCCAATCCGGTCGGCCTGCGCTTGCGCGGCTACGGTGGCCCCGCCGTTGACTCCGGCGAATACGAGGCGGTGCTCGGCCCGGTCGTGAGGAACGTCTGGTACGATTTCGTCTACCACGTGAAGTGGTCCTCGGGCGCCGATGGCTACTTCAACGCCTGGGTGAACGGGGTGCAAAAACTCGCGCACCGCGGGCCCACGCTCTATTCGGGGATGGGGTGTTACCTGAAGCTCGCCAACTACCACTCGGCGTTCGGGGCGGGAAGCTCGGTGATACACGACCGCGTGATCCGCGGCGCGACACCGGGCGCCGTAGCGCTGCGGCCGCTGCGAGGCGTGCGCCCCAGGTAGGCGACGGCCCCAATCCCGGTTCAGAGGTTTGCTTATTGCGTCAGGAGCCGGCCGCTGCGCGCCCGGTCAGACGGCCCGCCAGGCGCTCCACCCTCCGGCGCAGGGAATAGTAGCGGTCGGTCCAGAGATCGATGCGGTAACCGCCGGCCTCAGCCCTGGCCTCGCTGACCGTATCGTCGTAGTCGACGCTGCCGAAATCGATCTGCCACGCGCCGGTGTCCAGGACTGCGAACTCCGCGTGCTTGGTCTCCTTTTTGCGCGCCGCATCCACCGAGCCCGGGTTGATGAAGTAGGCGCGGTCCGGGCGCAACTGGATGCGGCCGTTCAGGGGAAGATCGCGCACCTCGTCGCCATCGAGCTCGTAGACCTTTTGCGTGTGTACGTGACCGAAGAGGCAGATGTCGGGCCCCGGAAAATCCGCGCGCATGTAGCCCGCGTTCTGGCGCACCTGCGCGGGAGTGACGAGGTACTGCTCCACGTCCCGTATGCCCGCGTGGACCACGAGTATGCGGCGCTCGAGCACGCGATGCATGGGCAGCGAGCGCAGGTAAGCCATGGTCCCGGGCGCGAGCTTGCGGCGCGTGCGGCTGAGCGAGTGGATCACCTTGTTCGCGCAGCGGTCGAATCCCAGGCGTCCGATGCTGATGAGGTCGTGGTTGCCGGCCACGCTCAGCGCCCGCCGTTCGCGCAGCAGCGCGGCGCACTCGTCCGGATCGGCGTTGTAGCCGACGATATCGCCGACGCAGATGATGTCTTCCACGCCGCGCCGGTCGAAGCAGGCGAGCACCGCGAGGAACGCCTCGCGGTTGCCGTGGATGTCTCCTATTACGCCAAAGAGAGCCATTGCCGCAGCCGCAATCTCAGGTGGCCCAGCCCCCGCTGCAGCCACGAGCGCAAGCGCACGCTGCCGCGGTGCAGGAACGGGGCCGGGTCGGTCCACGAGAACAGGTCGTACACCTTGCGCGCGAGCAGCAGGGACAGGAGCCAGCCGGCGAGGCTCATCTCGCCGCGTGATGAAAGCTCCCGGAACGCCCGATAATCGTGCCGCAGATAGAGCCAGCGGTACGTCGTGCGATAGTCCGACGACGCGGGACGCTTGCGGTATACCAGGTAATCATAGGCGGCCTGCGGGAGGTTGACCCCGTTGCGAGCTGCCATGTGGTGCCACAGGTTGTAGCGCGCGTTGATCTCGAGCAGGTAGCCACTGCCATCGCGCGCGTCTTTCTTCATGTCGATCTTGAACGCTCCCCTGAGCGGCACCTGCGAAACGATGTAACGCCCGGTCCTGGCGATCTCGTCGTCATGCGCCATCTCCAGATAGGTGCTCATGCCGGTCAGAGACGGGAAGGTGCGCACCTTGCGCCCGACGAACGAGGCAAGCAGCTGTCCGTTCTCGTCGGCGACGCCGTGGAACGACCACAAGTTGCTGTCGTCGCCCGGGATGTATTCCTGGAATGTCAGTTGATCCCTGAGCAGGTTCACCAGGGGATTCTCCATCACCTTGCGGCTGTTCTCGAAAATTATCGCCTTGCCGGAGCCACCCAACAGCCGCAGGAATATCGGGGAATCGTCCCAGGCGACCTTCATTTTGGGCTTTATCAGCACCGGGCCGGCGGCGCGGCTCAAAGCGTCCGCGCCGGTGCCGTCCCAGTTCAACGTTCGCGGCACCCGCAGGCCGCGCTCGTGGGCGAGCGCCTCGAAGCGGTCCTTGTCGATCAGCGCGCGGCAGACGTCGGGCTCGTTGAGGAGCAGGAGATAACGCTGCGACAGCTCCGCGCGGTAGGCGTAAACCAGATTGAGCTCGTCGTCGTTGCCATAGAAGAGCGGCACGCGGCGGCCGAGACGCTCGACGAGACGATCGCCCACGGCCAGCAGAGTTTCCGCCGCAGCTTGCTGATTCTTGAACGGCGGCAGAAGGCAGCGGCCGCTGCAATAACGCGAAACCAGGGCGGGGTCATTCGGATCCGGCGAGGCCACGATCGTGGGGATGCCCGCAAAGCCGAGGGGCCGCAGCAGGTTGAGCCCGCCGAGCAGGACCACGGGCGGCCGCTCCGGGCGAAGGCCCTCTAGATCTACATCCAGGTCATAACTCACGTTTTTCACTTCCCGCCTCCTCCTGTCCGCCGAAGCGAGGACTGTAGGCCCGCTCAACCTATCCTGAGTCGAAGGCTTTATGGTCCATTCGGACCATGACAGCCGCCCTATCGGGGCAAGACTCGATTTGTAACCTGCCGCTGTGGATCCAATCAGAGCGTTTCGCAGAGATGACATCCCGGGGGTCGCGCGCCTGTGGCTGCGGATATTCGACGAGCGCGAGCGGCGCGCACCGAAAGCCCTGCAGGACTATTTCAGGGATATTTTCTTCGACGGCCCGTGGGTGGACCCGAGCCTGCCTTCCCTCGTGTACGAAGAGCAGGGGCTGGGCATCGTCGGCTTCATCGGGGTGATCCCGCGCCGGATGACGTTCAACGGGCAGCCGGTCCGGGTCGCCGTGGCTACCCAGTTGATGGCGGACGAGCGCTCGCGCAGCTACCCGGCCGTCAAGCTGATGCGGCGGTTTCTCGATGGGG
The DNA here is from genome assembly GCA_964593735.1 of uncultured Streptomycetaceae bacterium. Taxonomy (GTDB): domain Bacteria; phylum Pseudomonadota; class Gammaproteobacteria; order Burkholderiales; family SG8-41; genus SG8-41. Next base: position 2,969 of record CAZQJF010000098.1, read on the forward strand.
AGCAGGACCTTTCCTTCTCCGATGGCGCGAACGATCTGGCCGAAAAACTGTGGCGCGCCTGCGGCGGCAGCGTCGCGCTGCTCTACAGCCTCAAGTGGACGCGCATCCTGCGGCCCGCCCAGTACGCCAGGCGGCTGCTCTGCGTGCACGGCAGGACATGGACTTCCGCGCTCGCCGCGGCGGCGTTGAAGCCCGTCTGCCACGCATTGGACGCGCTCGCCGCGCGAACCGAAGCGGGCGCCCGCTGGCTGCCCGAAAGCTCGAACCTGTTGATCGACCGCGATCCGCAGGACGAAACACTCTTCTGGTGCGTCAATCACCTGTCCGGCGAGCGGGCGTTGAGGCCGGAGTACGATATCGAATCCTTCCGGTGGCTGCTGACCAGGGCCGCCGACAAGCAGATGCACGGAACGCTGCGCAAAGCGGTCGTGCGCGAGCCGGGCGGCCAGATCGCCGGCTGGTATCTCTATTACCTCGACCCGGGCGGTGTGGGCCAGGTGCTCCAGTTCGGCGCGCGGCCCGCGTCCGTGCGCAGAGTGCTCAACAGCCTTTTTCAGGAAGCCCGCAGCCAGGGCGCCGTGGCGGTTTCCGGGGAACTGGAGCCGCGGTTCATGAAAGAAATCGCGACGAGCCGTTGCGAATTCACCTGGCCCGGCTATGCGGTCCTCGCGCAGTCCAGGAACCCGGATCTCCTGAATGCAGTTCACCGGGGAGACGCTTTTCTCACGCGCCTCGAAGGGGAGTGGTGGGCGCGCTTCTCCGACCGGATGTGGTCCCTGGAAGAGCCCCCGCAGGACGTGCAGATGCGGCAAATCGCCGAAGTGGCGGGCACTCCGGGATGATGAATCAGACGGTAATTTCAACATGAGCGGATCAAGAGGAGCAACAAACATGAAACCGGAAATACGAAAATTCATCGTCGAGAACTTCCTGTTCGGGCAGAACGTCGCCTTCTCCGACGACGATTCCCTGCAGGAAAAAGGCATCATCGATTCCACCGGCATACTTGAGCTCGTGTCCCACCTGGAGGACACGTATCGCGTCAAGGTGAGCGATAACGAGCTGCTGCCCGAGAACCTCGATACCATCAGCACGGTGGTGCGGTTCCTGGAAAGCAAGCTGCAGGGGGTGACCATGGGGAGCGCGCAGGCGGCCTGAGACGCAGCCGCGTGTCGCACTTTTGAGTGCAACACGCGGCTGGTGTGAAGCATTGCTGTTGGGTGCGAATGGGGGGCCTGGCTGAGAAGTATCGTCCGAACAGTTCAGCCCGCATGCCCCCGGCGACTAACGAAGCGTTGCCGCCCCCAGTTGGCTCAAACCCGGTACCTGTGAAACATGCGGGCTAGGGAGTCTTCTTCCGACCCATCGCGACACGCGCGTTACCCGCCGCGTCGGTCACGAGGCGGATATCCTCGTACCCTCCCGCGCGCTGGAACAATATCCTGATCTGGCGGTCCTGGCCGAGACCGATCTCGAACATCAGCACTCCGCCCGGACGCAGAAAATCCAACGCGTCCTTCAGCACCCGCTGGTGTATGGCGAGCCCGTAGGGCCCGCCGTCGAACGCTGCGCGCGGCTCGTGTTCGAGGAGGTGCGCCCGGTCGGCCTCGAGCCGCTTCTCCGAGATGTACGGAGGATTGCACACGACGGCGTCGACCGTGCCCTCGAGCGCCAGCCCCCGCAGCCCCTCGAACAGGTCGCCCTGGCATATCCGCACGCGGTCCAACAGCTCGAGCTGCCGGACGTTGCGGCGCGCGACCTCGACGCAGCCGTCGGTGAGATCGCTCGCCCAGACCTCGGCTTGCGGCACGCGGTAGGCGATGGCGCAGGCGAGATTGCCCGAGCCGCAGCACATATCGATGATGCGTGGCGACGCCACCTCGAGATCCTGGATGAGTTCCACGGCCGTGCGCCCGAGCAGCTCGGTCTCCTCCCGCGGCACGAGCGCGCCGGGGGCGACGAGCAGCTCGACGCCCATGAAGCCGACGCGGCCCCTTCTATAGATTTCCGCTACGTTCATACGAGCTCCGTCTTTCGGATCTTGCCGGTGTCTGTCTTGGGCAGTTCCCCCACGAACTGCACGTGCTTCGGAACGAAGTAGCTCTCCAGCCGCGCCTGGCAGTGGCGCTGGACTTCCCTGGGATTCATGGTGATCCCCTGTTCGAGCACGAGGAAGGCCTTGACCACCCGTCCGAGCAGGTCGTCCGGAACGCCGATGACGGCTGCTTCCTTTACTCCGGGGATGTCGTAGAGCACCGCCTCGATTTCCTTGGGCGCCACCTTCTCGCCCCCGGACTTGAACACGTCGTCCCGGCGTCCCACGAAGTACAGGTAGCCCTCGTCGTCGAGCCGGCAGTAGTCGCCGGTGTAGAGGACCTGTTCGCCCGGGAGCGGCCCCGGCTTGAGCACGCTGGCGGTGGCTTCGGGTTTTTCCCAGTAGCCTTTCATCACCGTGGCGCCGCGGATGACGAGCTGCCCGATCGTGTTCGGCGGCGCCTTGTTGCCGTCGTCGTCCACGATCCACATCTCGGTGTTGGGGATGGCGATGCCGACGCTGCCGGGCTTGCGGTCGAGGTCGTCCGGCGGCAAGTAGGTGCAGCGCTTGCACTCGGTCAACCCGTACATCGAGAAAATGCGGGCGCCCGGAAAAAGCGCCTTGAGCGCGAGTATGTGTTTGAGCGGCAACGCGGCCGCGGTATTGGTGACATAGCGTATCCGGGACAGATCGTAGTCCTTGAGCGATTTCATCTCGGCCAGGATCGCGAACAGGGCAGGCACGCCCGGAAAACCCGTGACGCCCTCATCGACCATCGCCTTCAACACCTGAGCGGGGAAGGTAAACGAGCGCTCGAGCACGAGGCGCGCGCCCTCCCGGAACGCCATGATCATCTGGTAGAGGCCGTAGTCGAAGGCGAGGGGCAATACGCCCAGGATGACTTCGTCTTCCTGCACCTCGAGGTAAGCCGCGATGGAAGTGCAGGCCGCAAGCATGTTGCGATGCGTCAGCATCACGCCCTTGGGATCGCCGGTCGAGCCCGAGGTGTAAACGATGGCCGCCAGGTCTATGTCGATGTTCCTGCGCCCGGGCAAACGGCTCCGGTCGCCCTGCGCGAGCGCATCGTCCCAGCTCAAAAGGCGCGGCACCCGGCCCCCGGGCTCCTCGTCGAGCTTGCCCGATACGATCACTCGCTTCAGGTGCCGCGACCGGGACGGCTCGGCCCACACCTTGTGCAGGTGAGCGTCGGTAATGAGCGCCGCGGGCCGGCAATCGTCGATGAGGTAGCGCAGCTTGTCGGTCTTGGTGAGCGGATTGACGATGGAGATGACGGCGCCGGCCTTGAGCACAGCCCAGAACGAGACGACCGTCTCTGCCGTATTGTCGGCGAACACGATCACCCGGTCGCCGCGGCCTACGCCGCCTTCGATCAACGCGTGCGCGAGCGCGTTCGAGCGCTCGTCCAGCTCGCGGTAGGTGATGCGCTGCTTCCCGCACACGAGCGCGACCTTGTCTCCCAGGCGGCGCGCGGAGTGGGCGAGGTAGTCCTGCAGCAGCGGGACGGCGTCGTGCATCGGTCGGTCCATTTTCAGCAGAACCTATCTCAAAAACAAACTTGGAATAGCCACAGATACACACAGATAAACACGGATAACTTCAAATCTGAAGGTCAAGATCATTTCTGCCACGGAAACGCACGGAAATACAGGGAAACAAGAAGCAACGCAACAAGCTAACGAACGGAATCATTTCAGGTTTTCTGTCCGTGTTTTTCCGTGTGATTCCGTGGTCAATTTGGACTTTGGTTTCATCTGTGTTCATCTGTGTTTATCTGTGGCTGGATACAGGGTCTTGAGCTGTCACGCCGTCATCTTCAACCGGCAGCGGTCGACATCGGTACTGAGCGTGATCGGCCGCGCGCGCGCCGGCCGGTTGCGCACGTACTGGTGGTGCAGGAGCTGGGTGGACAGCACGCCCGTCAGCGCCATGTTGTCGGCGTTGGAATACTGGCCGTCGGCTGCGCGCGCTTTGCACTTTTGCCACAGCCGGGCGACGGCTGCGGGCTCGAACACGCCCGCCTCGCCGAGATTTGCTTCGTCGAGCATCTCCTCGACGTACTCCGGCCGGTCCGCGCCGACGAACGACAGCGCGTCCGGTGCGCGGTAGGGCTGCTTCTTGCGCGCCACGATGGCATCGGCTACGAGGCCCCTCGCTGCGCGCTTCACCACGTGTTTCTCGTCGAGGACGCGCAGCTTGTACGCGGCGGGCAGGGAGTCGGCGAGCGCTACGACGTTCTTGTCAAGAAACGGGAAGCGCCCTTCGACCGAGTTCGCCATCAGCATCCGGTCGCCCTGGGACGAGAGCAGGTAGCCGCTCAACAGCGTGCGTATCTCTATGTACTGATCCTGCGACAATCGGCTCCAGCGCCCGAACTCCCCGGGCAAAGTGTCCAGAAATTCCGCGACCGCATCGCGCCCCTTGACGGCCTCGCGCAGCGGGGCGCTGAACAGCCGCTTCAACGCGCCGGTGGTGTGCCAGCGGGTGTCGTGGGCGAAGCCGGGCGCTTGATGGCCGCCCAGGTTGCGTCCGAAAAACTGGCGGGCCATCGCCTGCTGGGATACCGGCGAGCGGGCGAGGTACGGATACAGGCGCTCGAGCGCGCGCGGACGCAGCTTGCTGTCGGGGAATCTGGCCCAGAACCGCCGCACCTTGCCCTCGCGGAACAAATCGTAGCCCGCGAACATCTCGTCCGCGCCTTCGCCCGTGAGCACGACCTTGATGCCGTGCCGGCGCACCAGCTTCGAAAGCAGGAACAACGGTGCGGGCGCCGTGCGCAGGATCGGGCGCTCGGTGTGATAGATGACCTCGGGAAACGCCAGGGCGATATCGTTGCGGCTGACCACGACCTCGTGGTGCTCGCTGCCCAGCAGATCCACCATCATGCGCTGAAAACCGGTCTCGTCGTATTCGGCGTCGTCGAAGCGCAGGGAAAACGTCTGGAACCTGCCCCCCGCGCAGCGCCGGCCGAGGGCCGCGATGAGCGAGCTGTCCAGGCCTCCGGACAGATAGCTTCCCACCGGCACGTCGGCGCGCAGCGTCCGCAGCGAGGTCGCCTGTTCCAGCGCGTCGCGCACCGCGTGCACGGCATCTTCCAGGCTGCCTGCGAAGCGGCCCGTGCTTCCCGGCACGTCGCCCGTGTCCCCGGGCGCGTCGCCCGTGCCCGCGGGCACGTCGTACGGATAGCTCGGCGCCCAGTAGGCGGTTTCGCGGACGCCGCCGCCTTCGTAGACGCGGATGTGGCCGGGGCGCAGCTCTTCGATGCCGCGGAACACGCTCTGCGGCGGGACTACGGTCCAGAACGTGAAGGTCTGGTCGATACCCGCCGGGTCGAGCGCGCGCGGGATCGAAGGGTCGGCTGCAAAGATAGCCTTCACTTCGCTCGCAAAGTACAGCCTGCCCTGGTGCTCGCACAGGTAGAGCGGGCGCACGCCGAGCCGGTCGCGGCTCACGACCAGGCGCCGGCGGCGTTCGTCCCACAGCGCGACGGCCCACTGGCCATTCATGCGGGCGAACGCCTTGTCCCCCCATGCCTCCCAGGCGTGCACGATGACTTCCGTGTCGCTGCGGGTGCGAAAGCGGTGTCCGAGCTGCTCGAGTTCGGCGCGCAGCTCAACGTAGTTGAAGATCTCCCCGTTGAATACGATCCACAGCGTCCCGTCTTCGTTGGCGAGCGGCTGCTGTCCGGTCGACAGGTCGATGATGGCCAGCCTCGAATGGGCGAGACCGGCGCGCGGATCGCGGTATATGCCGAACTCGTCCGGCCCGCGGTGGTGCAGCGCGCCCGCCATGCGCGTGAGCGCGTCGCGGGACGGGCCGTTCCCGCTGCCCTTCAGATCGACGATGCCGGCGATGCCGCACATTCGGGTTCGAACCTATCTCAAGAACAAGAAGTAGGAATTAGCCGCGGATACAC
>CAZQJF010000099.1:0-8918 GCA_964593735.1 uncultured Streptomycetaceae bacterium
CCTGGGGAAAGACCTGAGAGCCCGGTATCTCCGCATTTATCCCGATGGTTCGGGCGATCCGAACCCGGTCCCACTGTGAAGGTAGCGCCGGTAGACGCGCGGGACGTAGAATGCCCTTGTCCTGACACCCGGAGCGCGGCATGAGCACACCTGGCCGGATTCGCGTTCTCATCCTGGAAGACAACGCGCTCGATGCTGAACTCATGGTACGCGAGCTGCGGAAGGCGGGGCTCGACGTGCAGGCGGAGCGGGTGGAGACGGAGCAGGATTTCGCAGCCCGGCTGACATCCGACCTCGATCTCATCCTGTCGGACAATGCTCTGCCGTTGTTCGGCAGCCGGGAGGCGTTGCAACTCGTGCGCTCGCGCGGACTGGACATCCCGTTCATCGTCGTCTCGGGAGCATTCCGCGGGGACATCGCAGCTGAAGCGGCGCGCAACGGCGCCGATGACTACCTGCTCAAGGACAGCATGCCGCAGCTTGCCCAGGCGGTGCTGGAGGCGCTCGAAAAGAAGCGCCTGCGCTCCGAATAACCCATCCCCTCCTCAATCCTCCCCTTGAAGGGGAGGAAAGGGCAATCCGGGTTGCCGTCTACCGGCGAGATCATGACAGAGCAGAAGGGCGTGACGACTGACGACTGACGGCTTCGTCATCAGCCTTCAGTAGCGAAGCGGCGTCAGTCGTCCGCCTTTCCAAGGATCGCGATCAGTTCCCGGGTGGTTTCCAGTTGTTCGAGCCGGTGCACGAGCGCGACCACCCGATCGGTGTCCGCGGGGCCGAGGCACGATTTGACGACGTGCCTGAACTTGTATTCGATGTCCTCCGGCTCGAGCGGCAATTCGGGGCTGCCGCGGCGGTGCAGCGGCATTTTTTCGACGCTGCGCCCGTCGCGGGTGGTCACTTTCACCCGCGCCGCGTGCCGGAAAGCCGACCCCATGCGCTCGATCTCCGGATCGACATATGCCGTGAGGCGCTGGATGAAGTCGAGTACCCGCGGATCGCGCAGCCTGTCTTCGTGGTACTGGTCCGTGAACGCAACCCCGTCGAGTGCGATCACCGCGAGACCGTAGTACAGGTTCATCTGCGCCGCGGTCACGCCCTGCGCCTTGTACTCCCACGCGCAGTGCACGTGCGTCATCGGGCTCAGCCCGACCTCGACTTTCAGTATGTCGCCGGCCTCGAGCTTCTGCTCCCGCATGATCTCGCCCAGGCCGTCGAGCGCGGTGTGTATGCTGGTAACGGCTGCGTGCGGCTTGTACCCGACGGCCAGCGTCTCCCACGTGGTGCCCAACCCGTGCGTCAGCCGCGCCGCGTCCGGCTGGTCCGAGTAACTGCTGAGGTAGCCGCCGTACGGCGCTTCGAGGACGTCCGTGATCCCGGTGAAGCCGGATTGCGCAAGCAGCGCGGCATACACGCCGCTCTGGGCCGCCCGCCCGCTGTGAAAGCGCTTGACCATGGCGCCCTCCTGCGCGGCCATCAAGCCGCCCGCCTGCGAGCCGGCGATTCCCAGCGCATGCTGGAATCGGCCGGCGTTCAATCCCAGCGCGCGCGCCGCGGTGGCGGCGGCGACGAAGACCCCCGACGTGCCCTGCGGATGAAAGCCGCGAAAGAAAAGGCTCATGGTGGCGGCGCTGCCGACTCTATGCCCGACTTCATAACCCGCGACCATCGCTGTTAGCACTTCGCGCCCCGGGGCGCCGCCTTGCTGCTCCGCGAAAGCGAGCGCGACGGGCAGGGCCAGGGAGCCGGCATGGACTATGGACTCCTTGTGGATGTCGTCCAGCTCGAACGCGTGTCCCGCGGTGCCGTTGACCAGCGCCGCCAGCGCCACGGAGGTGCGCCGGCCCATGCCTAACAATGAGGCCACCGGACGGGCGCTCTCCGCCTCCGCGAGCGCAGCGACTTTCCGCGTCCACGGCAGCGTCGCGCCGTAGAGACAGCAACCGATGCTGTCGAGGACGCTCAGCTTCATGCGCTCCACGGCCTCGAGCGGAATGTCTTCGTAACGCATGCCCGAGGCGAAACGCGCGAGATCGCGCGTTGCGTTTTCGAGCAGGGGCGGTTGGGAGCTGCTCATCGAATATCTCCTGGAATCTTCGGCGCGCCTTGATGACCGTTGGGAATTTATCGGTTAAGTTACACTGACCCTGTTTCTTCTGCTTGAGGAACATATGCAGGCCACACGTGTCGGCGATTTCGAGGTGCAGTGCGTCACCGAGTTCGAGGGGCCGTTCATAGCTCCCGAGGTTTTCTTTCCCGATTTCGACCCCGAGGTGCTGCGGGCGAACCCCGATATGACGGGACCACGGCTGATCGACCCCGCGACCGGCAAGCTCGTCTTCAGCTTTCACAGCTTCATCGTCAAGACCGGGCATCACACTATCCTGATCGATTCCTGCCTTGGCAACGACAAGGAGCGTCCCACGCGACCGCAATTTCACCGGCTGCAAACCCCCTTCCTCGCCGATCTCGCAAGGGCGGGAGTCAAGGCCGAGGAAGTCGACTACGTGATGTGCACGCACCTGCACTGGGACCATGTCGGCTGGAACACCCGCCTCGAGAACGGGCGCTGGGTCCCAACCTTTCCCAATGCGCGCTACATCATGGCCCGCCGCGAGTTCGAGCATTGGCAGGGCGTGCAGCAGCGGGGCGAGGAAACGCCTCATCGACTGGCCTTCGAAGACAGCGTGCTGCCGGTCGTGCGAGCGGGACTATCGGTGCTGGTCGACGACGATTACGCCTTCGAGGACGGCCGCAGCTCTTCCCTGTGGTTCGAAAGCGCCCCCGGCCATACGCCCGGCAACGTCGTGATCCATGCCCGCTCGCGGGATGACCGCGCCGTTTTTCTGGGTGACGTGCTTCACCACCAGCTCCAACTCGAGAAACCCGAGTGGTCGACGCTCGCCTGTACCGATCGTGACCTCTCGCGCAGGACGCGCGCGCGGCTCGTCGAAGAGTATTCCGGGCGCGGTACCCGCCTTTTCCCCGGGCATTTCCCGGCGCCGACGGTCGGACGGATAGTTCGGCACGGCGGCGCCTACCGCTATGCGTTCGAGTAGCGTCATGCGCCGGAGAACAAATGCTTTTGACAGGAGGCCACAGAGGAAAACAGAGGTTAGACCCCTCCTGTTCAATGCTTTTCACAGACCTGCCTGTTCAAGGCTTTCCGCAGTGGGTAAGATCACACTGACCGTGTTTATATTCGATTCCACAAAGTGGCGGACCGTGGTGGCGGCCGAAGCCCCGAATCGACTGACGTACAACGGAGGGAAAGAATCATGAACGATACCGTTACACAGGCAAACCAGGCGGCCATGCGTTCCGCAGTCGCGACCAGCCAGACAGCCGCGACGCCGCGCCGGTTGAGGGGCATCCTGTCCCTGGAGGATCTCGAAGAGCCCGCGCGCCGCTTCCTCCCACGCCCGATCTTCGGCTACATCTCGGGCGCGGTGGAGACGAACGCATCGCTCACCGGTAACCGCGCCGCCTTCGGCGAGTTCGAGTTCCTGCCGCGCGTCCTGGTCAGCACCAAGGCGCGCCATCAGAAAACGACGATCTTCGGGCGCACCTACGATCTGCCGTTCGGTTTCCCCCCGATGGGCGGCACTTCGCTTGCCGCCTACATGGGCGACACCGTTCTCGCCAAGGTCGCGGCGGAACTCAACACGATCATGATCCAGAGCGGCGCGTCCCTGACGCCGATGGAGCGCCTCAGGGCTGCCGGGTCGACCGCGTGGTTCCAGGCATATCTGCCCGGGGAGCCCGAGATCATCACGCCGCTCGTGGAGCGCGCGCAGCGGGCGGGTTTCGAGGTGCTCGTGCTCACGGTGGACGTGCAAGTGGCGTCGAACCGCGAGAACAACGTGCGCAGCGGTTACAGCTCGCCGCTGAAGCCGACGCCTCGGCTCGCATGGGACTGCCTGCTGCGGCCGCGGTGGCTGTGCGGCACGTTTGGCCGCTCGATCCTCAACCAGGGAATGCCGCACCTGGAGAACATGGGTTTTCCCCGCATACCGATCCTCGGCAACATCGAGCGCCCGCGCATGGCGCGCGATGGGTTGAGCTGGGAGCACGTCGAGCTCATGCGAAGAATCTGGAAGGGAAAGCTCGTGTTGAAGGGCGTGCTCTCCAAAGAGGACGTCCGCATCGCGCGGGAGAGCGGCGTCGACGGCATCATGGTGTCGAACCACGGCGGCCGCCAGCTCGACGGCACGGTTGCGCCGCTGCGGATGCTGCCAGCCGCAGTCTCCGAAGCCGGCGGCATGACCATCATGATGGACAGCGGCATCCGCCGGGGAACGGACGTGTTGAAGGCGCTCGCCCTGGGGGCGCAGTTCGTCTTCGTCGGAAGGCCGTTCCTCTACGCGGCTTCGATCGCGGGCGAAGCCGGCGTGCACCATGCCGCCGGCCTCCTGCGGGAGGAAATCAGCCGCAACATGGCGATGCTCGGCATATCGTCCGTTGCGGAAATGAAGCGCGAATTGCTGGTGCCGAGCCGGGGCCCCATCTAGGAAAGGCGTGACGACTGACTAGGAAAGGCGTGACGACTGACGACTGATGGCTGACGACTGACGACTGACGACTGACGACTGATGGCTGATGGCTGATGACTGACGATTGATGACTGACGATCGACGAAAATCGTGTTCTTCCGTAGCGCAGCGGCGTCAGTAGCGACAGCGGCGTCAGTCGTCCCGCCTTGAATACCCGATGAAACACCGCACCTTCGGCCGCAGCGGCATCCAGGTCTCGGAAGTCATTTTCGGCGCCGGCGCCGTCGGCGGCATTCTCGTCCACAAGGACGACGCGACGAAGCGGGAAGCGATCCGCCGCGCCATCGCCGGCGGGATCAACTGGATCGATACCGCCGCGCAGTATGGGAACGGCAGGTCGGAAGAAGCGCTGGGCTGGCTGCTGCCCGAAGCGGGCGCGAAGCCTTATCTGTCGACCAAGTTCAGTCTCGATGTCGAGAATCTGAAAGACATCCCGTTGCAGATCGAGGCGGGGCTGACCGCGAGCCTGGCACGGCTCAAGCGCTCGTCGGTCGACTTGCTGCAGCTTCACAACCGGATCGGATCGAAGCCCGGCGGCCGGGTGATGACGGTCGAGCAGATCCTCGGCACGAACGGCGTGGCCGACGGCCTCGACCGGCTGCGCGAGAAAGGGCTGATCCGCCATATGGGCATTACCGGCATCGGCGAGGCCGCGTCCGTTTGCGATGTGATACGGAGCAAGCGGTTCGATTCCGCGCAAGTCTATTACAACCTCCTCAATCCCAGCGCGGGCCGGAGCATGCCCAAGCAGTGGACCGGGCAGAACCTGGGCGGCATCATCGAGGCCTGTCGCGCCAACAATGTCGCGGTGATGGCGATTCGTATTTTTGCCGCCGGAGTCATTGCCACGAATGAGCGCACGGGACGCGAGAGCGTCCTCATCGCGGACACGAGCGTGGCCGGAGACGAACGCAAGACGAAGGCCGTGTTCGACGCGGTCGGTAACGAGCACGGAACGCGGGCGCAGGTTGCGCTGCGCTTCGTGCTGGCGAATCCGGACGTTTCCTGTGCCGTGATCGGCAGCGCGGAGCTGAACCATGTCGACGAGGCGCTGCAGGCGGCGGAGATGGGGCCGCTCCCGCCGCATGTCCTCGCGCGCCTCGATGCGCTGTACGAGAGCGATTTCGGCCGCGTCTAGCAGTCCACGCCCCTCAGGGCGCGCCCTCGAGCTTGCACCGGGCAAACTGAATTGCCCCGCCCTCTTCCACAACCGCCTCGCCATCCTTGATCGTCAGTGTCGTGCGGCCATTGCTGTACTGCTCGCCGGGGGCCGAGGCGGCGCGATTAAGGCGCGACTCCCGGTCGGGATAGATTACCCACGCGGATTTCGCGTCTCCTTCGACGCGCACCAGCAGGCGCTTGCCGCCCTCGCAGGCATAGCCCTGCGCGCCGGGCGGCGTATACGGCCCTTTTGCGTCGGCGGAAGATCTTGACCACGGCGTCCACCCACCGCCGCTGCAGCCCGCCAGCATCACCGCCGCGATGAATACACTCGAAGTTGTCCTGACCATGACTCCATCACTTCGGCCGCAGGCCGGCATCCGAGACCAGCTTGGACAGCGTTTCGAGCTGGGCGCGCAGTATCACGCTGTATTCCTCGGGTGTGCTCGGCGCGATGACATAGGCAATGCCCTGCAGCCGCGCCTTGACGTCGGGCAGATCGAGGATGCGCGCGATCTCCTTGTTGATCTGATTCACGATAGGGCGCGGCGTGCCGGCGGGCGCCAGCAATGCGTGCGATGTTTCAGGCCGCTTGAACTCCGGCATCGTCTCCCCCAACGTCGGCACGTCGGGCAGTACCGGTGCGCGCTGCGGCGAGGTCACCGCCAACGCGACCAACTTCCCTTCCTTGACGAATGGCAGCGTCACGCCCGTGGTCCCGAGGTGATACTGCGCGCGTCCGGCCAGGACCTCGATCGTCGCATCCGGCCCCCCCTTGAACGCAACGTGCACGACCTTGATGCCGGCGATGAAATTGAATCTTGCGCCGCTCAAGTGGCTCGCGCTGCCGGTTGCGCTGGAGGCGAAGACGAGCTTGCCGGGTTGCGCCTTGGCGAGCACGATGAGGTCCTTGATCGACTTGACGCCGATCGCGGGCGATGCGACCAGGATATTGGTGCTGAATCCGAGTTGGGTGATACCGGCGAAATCCTTGAGCGGGTCGTAAGAAACACTGGGCAGCAGCACCGGGCTGATCGCGAAATTCGGCAGAGCATACAAGAGCGTATGCCCGTCCGGCGTGGCCTTGGCCACCAGGCTAGCCCCCAGCGCGCCGCCCGCGCCCGGCCGGTTGTCCACCACCACGGGCAGTCCCCAGTTCTCGCTCATTTTCTGGCCGAGCGTGCGCGCGATACCGTCCGGCTGACTGCCGGCGGTGGTCGACACGACCAGGCGGATCGGCTTGCTGGGGAAATTCTGCTGCCCACCCGCAATACCCGGCGCTGCCGCGAGCGCAACCCCTGTCGCGACTGCGATCGCCAACCCCGGGAAAGTCTGGGAAAGGGTCCACACGCCCTTTTTCGAGTCCACAATCTCAGCCGAAAGACCTGCCCGCGGCCAAACGCCCGCCAGGCTTTTCAGAAGTTCCACGATTCGTTGCGAAGCATGCATGGTGCGTCTCCTTGGGTTTGCACTCTTGCATCAGTCTGCACCGGTTGATGGACGTTCGCAATCTCAGTCCGTCCCCTGGCGGATGCGCGCTGATAGGTAGTGCCATTCATCCGGGACACAGCGTCCAGCCCTTCGGCCTTCCGCCTTCCTCGTTCCTCCTTCATAATCACTCCGATCTGGTCTCCCGCGGCAAAGGATCGCGCAATGAGCCTGGCCTTTTCCCCGCTGCATCCCGTGTTCGCCGCCGAGTGCTCCGGCGTCGACATCGGTGAACCGCTGTCACCCGGGGGCGCGGCCGCCATCGAGGACGCCATGGACCGTTATGCCGTGGTGGTGTTCCGGCGCGCCGCCCCGCTCACGACCGCGCAGCAGATCGCTTTCACGCTATCCCTCGGCGAACTGGAGCCGCCGTACACCACGATCCGCGCGGAGGAAGGCATGCGCCTGGACAGCCCGCGGCTCTCCGATATCTCCAACCTCGGACCCGGCGACCGGATCCTGCCGCGCGACGACCGCAAGCGGCTGTTCCAGCTCGGCAACCAATTGTGGCACAGCGACAGCAGCTACAAGAAAGTACCCGCCCGGTACTCGGCGCTGTGCGCCCACGTCATTCCGCCGGCCGGCGGCAATACCGAGTTCGCCGACATGCGCGCCGCGTGGGACATGCTCGAGCCCCGCCTCAAGGCCCAGGTGAGGGACCTTGTCGCCGAGCACAGCCGCATATTTTCGAAGGGCGCATTGGGTTTTCGCTTCACCGAGCAGGAGGAGCGCGATTTCGCTCCGGTGCGCCAGCCTCTGGTGCGCACTCATCCGCGCAGCGGGCGGCACTCGCTGTACCTGTCCTCGCACGCCGGACGCATCGTCGGCTGGCCCGTGCCCGAAGCGATGATGCTGCTGCGCGAGTTGACCGAGCACGCGACGCAGCGGGACTTCGTCTATCGCCACGAGTGGCGCGTCGGGGACCTCGTCATGTGGGACAACCAGACCACCATGCACCGCGGCCGCCCGTACGACGATACGAAATATCCCCGCGACCTGCGCCGTACCACGCTCACCTGCGGCGTGCCGGCGATGGCGATGGCCTGATACCGGATCTTCCGGCCGGGCTCAGGCGGCGTGCGCGCGGTAGTAGGTGTTGCGGGCCACCCGGCCGGGCAGCGCTCCCGTGTGCTTGCCGTCCTCCAGCAGGACTTCGCCATTGACGATCGTCGCCATGATGCCGGCCGCCGGCTCTTTCACGCGCCAGCCGTTTGCCGGGAAGTCGTGAACGATACTTTCCGGGAGCGGGCGCACGGTGTCGGGATCGAAGATCACGATGTCTGCCGCCATGCCGGGCCGCAGCAGGCCCCGGTCGAAGAGACCCAGGGCGGAAGCGGAGTCGAAGGTGAGCCGCCGCACCGCGTGTTCGAGCGTCATGACCTGCTTCTCGCGCACCCACTCGCTCAGGAGCCGCGTGCAATAGCCGTAGCCGCCATGGAACTGCACGTGCGCGCCGCCGTCCGACAGCCCGATGATGGCGTTCGGATGGGTCAGGATCTTCGCCATCGCCTCATTGTCGACGTTGATTTCCGCCTGGATGAAAACAGTGTCCAGGTTCTCCTCGACGACGAGATCGAGGAAGGCGTCGATGATTCCCTTGCCCTGCTCCCTGGCGATCTGGCCGATCATCTTGCCTTTCAGCCCCTGGTTCTTCTCCAGCGCCGGAGTCTCGACCCACATGTGGTCATACCATCTGAGGGAATAGCCGGCAGCCGG
>CAZQJF010000100.1:0-8901 GCA_964593735.1 uncultured Streptomycetaceae bacterium
TCACGCAGCATCAGTCACGCAGCATCAGTCACGTCCATCACCGCGCGCCGGGCACGTTGCGGGTTTTCAGGAAATCCTCGAGGGTCTCCCCGCGAAAAGCCGCCACCATTTCCGGGTTCGATACGCCTTTCACGCGGCCCAGCTTCTCCAGGCAGAAAAAGCTGGCGCCGTAGCGTATCAGCGCCGCCCATTCGAGCGCGCTCACCATGCGACGCTCTTCCGGGGTCAGGCCGGCTTGCTCGAATGCGGCTTCGGGATCGTCGCGGAAGAGATCGCGTTTCCCGGGAATCGTGAGCCCGTGCAGGAAGCGGTTCAGCCGCAACGCCCGCGCGCTGCGCTCGAGATCGAAGAGGTACGTTCCTTCGAGATTTTCGACGCCTTTGAGCTGCGCATTCATGATTCCGGACTTGCCATGTTAATCGGCGGCTGCAGGAAGTCGTGCATCAAATGATGACGGCGCAAAGTGTGAGGGCGCTCGCACACGTGTCTATATACCAGCCGCCGATTCCTCGAAGAGGGCCACCGCCATGGCCGCCGTCATCGGCAGGTAATAACTCTGGTGGATCTTCTTCGCGCCGCCGGAGAGGGCCCCACGCATCGCGAGCCACATGATCTCTTCCGCTCCTTCGGAGCCGCCCAGGCGTATGTAATCGGCGTGCGTCATTGCGGTCAGGGACCGCGGGTCGCGCTCGATAAGATCCAGGAACTTCATGTCCCACTCGGTGTTGTTGTAGCCCGCCCGCTCGCCGTTCAACTGGTGCGAGAGACCGCCGGTGCCGACGATCACGACCTTCAGGTTTTCGGGATAGGATTCGACGGCCCGGCGCACCGATTGGCCGAGCTTGTAGCAGCGCAGCGGGGTCGGCAGCGGATGCTGCAGCACGTTGATCGCGATCGGCACGATCCTGCCCGGCCAGTCCGGAGCCGGAGGCCAGAACATCGTCAGCGGAGAATGGCAGCCGTGGTCGATCGGCAGGTCCTGGAACACGGACATGTCGAACTCCTCGTTGACCAGCGACTCGACCATGTGGCGCGCGAGCCCGACGTGCCCCTTGAGCGGCGGCACCTGCCGCGGCCCCAGCCCTTCGTCGGCGATGAGGTACTCCGGGCTGACGCCGAGCGCGAACGTCGAGTAATGATCGAAGAAGAACGTCGTGGCGTGGTCGTTGTAGAAGAATACGAGCACGTCGGGCTTGCGCTCGGCGAGCCATTGCGCGACCGGCTCGTAACCCCTGAAGAGCGGCGCCCAGTCGGGATCGTCCCGCTTCTTCCGGTCGTATGCCATGGCGATGGTCGGAACGTGGGAAGTGCCGATCCCGCCGATGATCGTTGCCATGGGGATTGACCGCGCAGGCACCGTTGCCGGTTCCTGCGGCGCAGGCTCCTAACGCACGTCGAACATCTGCTTCAGGCGATTGACTGCCGATTGCGGGCTGGTGAGCACCTTGCGGCCGGGCGCAGCAGGAATGCCGTGGGCGGCGCGCGCCATCGAGAACTGTCCGAGGACCAGCGCATCGCACTTGCCGATATCGGCTGCCGCCGCGGCAATCAGGCTGTCGTGTTCTGCGCCGCGTCCCTGCTGCAGCGCCGCTATCGCAGCCGGTATGGAGCGGGTGCTGATCTGAAGCTTGATGCCGCGGTCGGATGCAAGCTGCTCCAGCTCCGCCTTGAGCGACGGAATGCTGGGCTCGAAGGTTGTGAGAAGCGCAACGCGGGCGCCCGCCGCGAGCGCCTCCTCGAGCATCGCTTCATTGGGTTTGAGAACAGGTATGCCGACCGAGCGCTTGGCTTCTTCTATCGCCGTCCCGAAGGCGGAGCAGGTAAAGAGCACGGCATTGGCGCCGCAGCGCTCGCTGTATCGGGCGAGGGCGACAAAGCGCTGCGTGATCGCAGGGGTTATGCTGCCCGCCGCGGCCAGGTCGGGGGCGAGCGAGTCCTCGAGCAGATTCGTGACCTGTGCTGCCGGCCAGAGCTGGCGGAACGCGTACACGACTGGTTCGATGGCGACCGGCATCGCATGGACCAAGGCTATGCGTGGTGCGGGCATAGGAGCGCGATTGTAGCGGATTCCCCTGAAAATGCATACAAATCAAGCCCCGGTGTTCTCTGTGACCTCCGTCGTCAATTGTGGCAAGCTGAGGTCGGATTGCAGTGACCAGTGACCGGTGGCGGGTGGCGGGTGGTAAACGATGGGTGAAGGTTTACTGGTGGGTAACGATAGCTATGGCGATGAGCCACGAGAGGCGAGGAATGAGAAAGTCTGAGAAAAATCTGTTGGCCGCGCCGGCGGCCATGATGCTGGCGGGGCTGCTGGCGGCCGCGCCGGCATCGGCGCAAACCTATCCGGCGAAGGCCGTGCGCATACTGGTCGGGTTCGCGCCGGGCGGCGGCACGGACATAATGGCGCGCGCGGTCGGCGCCAAGATGACCGAGTCGGTCAAGCAGCAGTTCGTCATCGAGAACCGGCCCGGCGCCAACGCGAACCTCGCGGCGAAGCTCGCCGCTGAAGCGCCCGCGGACGGCTATACCATCCTGTTCATGTCGGTGGCGCACATCATGAGCAAACCGGTGTACACGAATCTCGGCTACGACATCGAGCGCGATCTCGCGCCGATCACCGTCGTATCGGAGGTGTCCAACGTATTCGCCGCCCACCCCTCGTTGCCGGCGAAAACGGTCAAGGAGCTGATCGCCATGGCCAGATCGAAGCCCGGCGAGCTGACCTACGCCACCGCGGGCGTCGGCAGCCCGGAGCACTTCGCCGGCGAGATGTTCAAGATGATGACGAAGACCAACCTGCTGGCGGTGCCGTACAAGGGCGGCGGCCCGATCGCCATCGATCTGATGGCCGGCCACGTGATCACCAGCTTCAGCACCATGCCGCCGATCATCCCCCATATCCGGGCCGGTCGCGTCAAGGCGCTTGCCGTGACCAAGGCCAAGCGCGTGGCGGTCCTGCCCGAGGTGCCGACCATCGCGGAAACCGTGCCCGGCTATGCCATGAGCACGTGGTATGGCGCGGTGGTGCCGGCAAAGACGCCGCGCGAGATCATAGTGAAGCTCAACCGGGAGATGCTCAAGGCGCTGGCGGCCCCGGAGGTCAGGGAGCGCCTCGCCTCGCTGGGCGCGGACATCGTCGCGAGCAGCCCGGAGGAAAGCGCGGCAATCTTCAAGGCGGACATCGCGAAATACACCAAGGTCGCGAAAGCCGCCAATATCCGGGCTGATTGAGCCGGCGATGAACGCCGAAACGCTCGAAAAACCGGCAAGGTGATCAAGGACGCCGGCATCAGGGTCCAGTGAAGGAGTGAGGCCATGAATCCAAAGTACCGAAGCATGCTGGCGGCGGTGTTGGCCCTCGGGGCGTTCACTGCGCAGGGCGCCGACACCTACCCCTCGCGGCCGATGCGCGTGATCGTACCGTTTCCCCCCGGCGGGCCGACGGATATCGTCGCACGCCTCTTCAGCCAGAAGCTGACGGAAGCGTGGGGACAGCAGGTGGTGGTGGACAACCGCAGCGGCGCGGGCGGCAACATCGGCATGGGTATCGCCGCGCACGCGGCCGGCGACGGCTACACGATCCTGTTCGTGAGCTCGAGCCTGATGGTCAACTTGGGGCTCTACAAGACGATCCCGTACGACCCGTACAAGAGCTTCATACCGGTCTCCGTACTGGCCGCCTCGACCCACGTGTTTTTCACGCACCCGAGCCAGCCGGTGAAGTCCCTGCGCGAGATGCTCGACGCGGTGAGGAAGGATCCGAAATACGGCAACGTCGCCACGCCGGGAATAGGCACGGTTCCCCACCTCTCGGTGCATCTCCTGGCTCTTCACGCGAAGGTCAAACTCGTTACCGTGCCGTATGCGGGCGGCGGGCCGTCGATCGCGGCGGTGGTGGGCAACCAGGTGCCGTTCGGCTGCCAGGCGATCCCGCCGGTGACGCCGCACATTCAGTCCGGCAGGGTGCGCGCGCTGGCCCTGACCAGCGCCAAACGTCTGCCGCTCGTGCCCGACGTGCCCACCATGGCCGAACTGGGATTCAAGGGCCAGGAAGCGGATACGATCAGCGGCATGCTCCTGCCGGCCGGAACGCCGCCGGCGATCGTCAGGAAGCTGCACGCGGAGGCGGTCAGGATCATGGCGCTGCCGGACGTCACGCAGCGGATCACGGACCTGGGAGCCGATATCATCGCGGGCACGCCGCAGCAGTTTTCCGCGCTGATCAAGTCGGAAGTTTCGAGGTGGACCAAAGTCATCAAGGACTCGGGCATTCCGGCGAATTGAAGGAAAGTGCGGGTGTCTCATCGCACACTTGCGGTCGCCAAGATCGACGGCCAGCCCCTCTATCGCGTGCTGGCGGACCAGTACAGCGGCGGCAAGGCTCCGGACGCGGTGCCGTGCTACTACGGCATCGTGCAGTTCTCGCGCACGCTGGCGATGCTCGAGCGCCGCGGGTGGGAACGGCAATCGATCTTTCCCCACGGCGGCAACCAGATGACCTTGCACATCGTGGGCGGCTTCGGGCTGGGCGGCTGCGAGGCGTATCCCGGCGTTTTCGGCATCTTTGCCGGATTTGCCGACGACGCGAGGGTGGAGCGCGGCCGCTTGAAGCTCCCGGACCGGCCCGGCATAGGGTTCGAAGCGCAGAATGCGCTGTACGCCGTGATGCGCGAGCTGGCGGGCTAGCGGAGCGATGAGCATGCGCGCCAGGCGGGGGGCACCGACGGTCGGTCTGCGGTTCACTCAACGAAGGCTGCGTTCGGCCAACGAGCTCATCGAGGCGTTTCGCCGCTGGTTCCCTTCGCCTCATTGGTTGTTTCGCGGCCACGCCAAGGCGCGCTGGCTGCCTACGAGCAGCTTGGAGCGCTATTGCAGCGATTTCGGATTCCCTGCAAGGACGAGGGCTGTCGTCGAGAGTTTTCTGCTGCAGGACTTCTATCGCCAGGTCACCGCGCACGATCCCGGGCTCCCGGTAACGAACGATCTGCAGGTGCTGCTCGCGCTCATGCAGCATCACGGCACGCCGACACGTCTGATCGACTGGAGCTATTCCCCGTTCATCGCCGCCTACGTCGCGCTCGAAGCAGCCAGAGGAGAAGCTGCGCTCTGGGCCCTGAACAGCGATTGGCTCCGGCGCCAGGCCAACCGGCTGTTGCCGCAGATCGCGCCCCATCTGCCGAAGCCGCGGGACTACGACAAGAAGCGGGATACGGAAACGTTCCAGAGGCTCTTCATGCCGCAGCTCCTCGAGCCCGCGGCAAGAGCCGCCAGGTTCGTTTACACCGTCAATCCGCTGCTCCTCAACCGGCGCCTGAGCATCCAGCAGGGCGTATTCACCGCGGTGGGCGACGTTACGGGCTCGTTCGTCGCGAATCTTGCCCGCTACGAAGGCACGCGGGAGAATCTCGTCAAAGTCCTCATCGACAAGCGCGTAGGACGGGAAACCCTGTCCGTCCTGCACCGGATGGGCATCAACAGGGCCAGTCTCTACCCGGGCCTCGACGGATTCGCGTGGTCTTTGCGCACCAAGATGCATGCTCTCCGGCAGACCCGGACCAGACTCCAGTCCTGGCCGTCATGAACGCAAAGAGAACATTGCGCCGCCCGGCATGGCCATCATGACTGGCGTGTCGTTCCGGCGTGCAGAGCGCCCGGACCTTCCTCGCATCGTACAACTGCTGGCGGACGATCCGCTTGGCGCCCGGCGCGAGCGTTATGAGACGCCGCTGCCGGAGAGTTATCTCTCGGCGTTCGAGGCGATCGACAGGGATCCGAACAACGAGGTGGTGGTTGCCTGTCGCGCCGGCGAGGTGGTCGGCGTTCTGCAGATCACGTTCATCCCCGGCCTGACGTACGAGGGCGGGTGGCGCGCGACGATCGAAGGGGTGCGAATCGATGCCGGGCTCCGCGCGGCGGGGCTGGGAAAAGCCATGATCGAATGGGCTGGGCAAAAGGCGCGCGAGCGCGGGTGCCATCTCGTTCAACTGACCACGGACAAGTCCCGTCCCGAAGCGAAGCGGTTCTACGAGGCGCTCGGTTTCGTCGCCTCGCACGAAGGCATGAAGCTCCACCTGAAGCCCTGACCGGAAAGACGCATCGGCGATGCCGCGACGTTGTGTCGGAGGGCGGATACTCCTAACATAGGTTCGATGCATGCCCCTCGCGGCTCTGCGGCGGAGATGACCGCGCCTGGAATTTCCGGTTCGACGTCGCATCCCCGGCTCGTCTTGCGCGACGGTGCCACGGGAGACTGGCTGGTCTTCGAGTCGCCGCGCCGGCTCTTCGTCGCGCGCCGGCTCGACGAGGTCGTGCCGCTGCTGCGCGAGCTCGGGACCGCCGTGGAGCAGGAGGGCCACTACGCGGCGGGCTTCATTTCCTACGAAGCCGCTCCCGCTTTCGACTCCTGCCTGTCTGCACGTAGCGACCCGGCATTTCCTCTGCTGTGGTTCGGCCTGTTCCCATCTCCCCGCAGGCTGAACGTCCTGCCGGAAACCGGTGGTGCCGGCCTGCCGGAGCTGGCGTGGGACTCCTCGATCTCACCCGACGAGTACCGGAAGGGCTTCGAATCCATACGGGAGTACATCCGCAACGGCGACACCTATCAGGTGAACCTCACGTACCGGATGAGGGCAAAGGTGGACGCCGATCCGTGGTCGATATTTGTCCGGCTCATGGCGGATCACGAAGTGCCTTACGCGGCGTACGTGGATACCGGCGAATGGGCGATCTGCAGCGCGTCGCCCGAACTCTTCTTCCGGCTCGAAGGCGATCTGATCGAGTCCCGCCCGATGAAGGGAACGGCCGCACGGGGGCTGTGGCCGTCCGACGACCGCCGGAGGGCAGCCGATCTTGCGGCGTCCGCGAAGGATCAGGCGGAAAACGTGATGATCCTCGACATGGTCCGCAACGATCTCGGGCGAGTCGCCATGACCGGAACCGTGCACGTTCCGGAAGTGTTCACCGTCGAGAAATATCCCACGGTGTGGCAGATGACATCCACCGTGCGCGCGAAAACCCGGGAACCCCTGGAGCGGATATTCCAGGCGTTGTTTCCCCCCGCATCGATCACCGGCGTGCCGAAGCGCCGCGCCATGGAAATCATCTCGGAGATCGAGACGACGCCCCGCCGCGTCTACACCGGCGCTATCGGATTTGTGGCTCCCGGCCGGCGCGCGCAGTTCAACGTGACGATCCGCACGCTCATCATGGAACGCTCCAGCGGCCGCACCGAATACGGGGTTGGTGGAGGGATCGTCTGGGACTCGGAATGCGCCACGGAACAGCAGGAATGCGCGGTGAAAGCGCGCGTGCTGCACGTCCGGCGGCCAGAGTTTGATTTGCTCGAGACCATTCGGTGGTCCCCGCCGGACGGCTATTCGCTCTTGAAGTATCACCTCGAGCGGCTTGCGCAGTCCGCGGAGTACTTCGCTTTCCGCATGGACCTCTCGCGCGTTGCGGACGAGCTGAACCGCACGGCGTCGCAACTGCCGGCCGTACCCCACGCCATACGCGTGCTGGCGACCCGGAAGGGGGATGTCCGGTGCCACGCGCGCGTCCTTGGCCCGGGTTCGGAAACCTTTGCGGACCTGGTGGTATCCCTGACGCCGGTAGACCGGGAGGATGTCTTCCTGTATCACAAGACGACCAACCGCAGCGCCTACGAGAACGCGCTCACCGGCTGTCCGGGATTCGAGGACGTGCTGCTATACAACGAGGCAGGAGAGATTACGGAATCCACGATCGCGAACGTGGCCGTGGAGAGCGGGGGAATCTTTCATACACCGCCGATACGCTGCGGCTTGCTCGCAGGTACTTACCGCGCGTGGATGCTCGAGCATCACGGGATGCGGGAGAAGGTCATACGCCTGGAGGAAGTTATCGCCAGCCCCGGCGTGTACTTGATGAATGCCATCAGGGGGATGCGCAAAGTCCGGGTGCTCCCCCGCGAAGAACGGGAAACACCGCGCCGTAACCTCGAAACGGCGCGCTGACCGCGCGCGCATTCCCAGGCGCAGGAGGCCCGGCTTTCGCCGGGGTGACGAATGCTCGACCAATCAGACCTTCCCTAAGGAGATACCGCCGTGAGAAATCCGAAACTTGTGCTGGCCGCTGCCTTCGCGCTCGCCGGAGCGATGGGCGCGTGGGGCATACAGGGGCTGGACGCGCAGCAGCAGCCACCGCCTTTC
Source organism: uncultured Streptomycetaceae bacterium (assembly GCA_964593735.1). GTDB lineage: Bacteria > Pseudomonadota > Gammaproteobacteria > Burkholderiales > SG8-41 > SG8-41. Next base: position 8,187 of record CAZQJF010000100.1, read on the forward strand.
GTGCGCACGCTATTGCAAACGCAGGATCTCGGCGCGCAAGGCCGCGCCGCGGTGGTAGCGCGCGTCGACTTCCAGCCGGGCGCCGAGATCAGCAGGCACACGCATCCGGGCGAGGAGCTGGGTTACGTGCTGGAAGGGACGCTGACCCTGCAAATCGAAGGGAAGCCGCCGGTCACGTTGAAGGCCGGCGACGTATTCTTCGTCGAAGCCGGGCGGGTGCACGCGGGCAGGAACGGCAATACGCCCGGAAAGGTGCTGGCGACTTACGTCGTGGAGAAGGGCAAGCCGCTCGCCACAGCGGTCAGGTGAACGGTTGGCCCGCCAGTTTGCAGTTTGCAGCCGTTTGTGATGGCAACTGCACACTGCACACGGTCAACTATGCTTCCGGCGCCACGACGACGATGTGTTCCCGGCTCAGGTCGAGGAAGGGCGCGGTCAGGATCCTGCGGCCTTCGAGGTCCCACACTTCCGCCTGGGTCACGGCGATGAATCCTTTCGACTCGACCATGTAGTCGGTGAGGCGCGCTCCCGCCACGAGCGCGATTTCGCCCTTGATGCGATAGGGGCCTGCCAGTATCACTACGCGCGTCCGGTTTTCGTTCTCCGCCATGCTGTTCTCCTCTACGCTAAGGAAGGTCTCATCAACCAGGGAGTCGTCATTCCCGCGCAGGCGGGAACCCAGGCGATTCAGTTTGTTACTGGATCCCCGCCTTCG
>CAZQJF010000101.1:0-8892 GCA_964593735.1 uncultured Streptomycetaceae bacterium
ACGATGCCGGCGGCAACGGCGTAGCGCGGCCCGAGCTGGCGCGCGAGATTCCCGGCGATGACGCGCGGGATCGCCTCCGGCAGCGGCTCCGCCCAGCGGTGGAAATCGAATATCTCCACGCGGTTCGGGGCGACACGCGCGACGATCTGCGGACGGTCCACCACGCCGGGGATGGCGACGCGCGATACCGACACGCGCACGGCCGGCGCGGCCGTGCCTTCTGCGCGGGCGGTGTCCGCTTCGACGCTCAGCGTGTAAAAATTCGTGGTGGGAGAGATTCCCCCTCCCGCGCATCCCGCGAGGGCCATCAGCGCGACGCAGCACGTCATCCTCCAGTAGCGCCTCATGGCGTTTCCTCCCGCTTGCCCCGCAGCAGCGATTCGGGGTGGCGTTCCAGGTAATCCGCGAGGTCGCGCACCGCCCGGGCGGCGCGGCTCACGTCGCGCAGCGTGGTCTGAAGGTCGCCTTGCAACGGCGCGTCCTCGGCCAGCAGGCCCTGCGCCTTTACGAGCGTCGCGCGCGCCTCCTCCAGCGTCGCCCGGAACTCCGGCGCAATCTCCGTGTGCAGCCGCGACGCGAGCGTGCTCACCTCCTTCAACGTGGCTTCGAGCGAGGCGACGCCTTTTCGGAAGTCCGCTGCAACCTCCTGGAACGGCACCTTCTCCAGGTTCTTCGCAACGTTCGTGACCGCGTTCTGCAGCTCCTCGAATCCGCCCGGCACGGTCGGGATCTCCAGCGGGGTCTTGCTGCGGTCGATCCTGACCCTGGGCTCCTTCGGGAAGTAGTCGAGCGAGATGTAACCCTGGCCGGTGAGCAGGTTGCCGGCGCGCAGTTGCGCGCGCAGCCCGCGGTCCACGAAGCGCTGCAGCGCCTCGGCGCGGCGGCCCGGCTCGTACGCCGGCCCGCGATCGCGGATGCGGGCGGACAGGCGTTCCGGATAGACGTCGATCTCCACCACCGGACGCATGGCGCCCTGGGCGCGGTTGTAGTCGAGCTTGATGTTCGCGACCTCGCCGATCGTCACGCCGAGGAGGTCCACCGGCGCGCCCGCCGAAAGTCCCCGCACGGAGTGCTTGAAGTAAAGGACATAGGTGTCCTTGACCGTGTAGATTTCCTTCATCGCGGCGTCGCGGTTCGGGTGCAGGGTATAGGCGGTCTCTGCCGCCGCCGGTCCCGTGATGCGCGTGTCGGGCGGCGACTCGAACGCCACGCCGCCGATCAGGATCGCGGTGAAGGATTCCGTCTCCAGCCGGAAGCCGTTCGAGTCGAGCGCCACTGCCACGCCGCTCACGTCCCAGAAACGCGTCGCCGCGGTGACGTACTTGTCGTAGGGTGCGTTCACGAAGACCTTGATCGTCACCGCTCTCCCGTCCGGGTCGAGCTCGGCCGACACGGTCTTGCCGACTCGCACGCGGCGGTAGTAGACCGGCGAGCCGACGTCCACCGATCCCAGGTCCGCGGCGCGCAGGACGAATTGGCGGCCGGGATCGTCGGTCGAGATGGGTGGAGGATTTTCCAGCCCGGGGAAGAACCGTCGGCTCGCGCTCGACTTGCCGGGGTCGAGGGCGATATGCGCCCCGCTGAGTATGGTTCCCAGACCCAGCGCCTGACCGCCGGTGATGCGCGGGCGCACGACCCAGAACCGGGTGTCCTCGACGAGAAGCTCGCCGGCCTTGGGCGTGATCCTGGCTTTCACGAGGACGTCGCGCTTCGGGGTGAGCTCGATCGACTTGACGATGCCGATGTCCATGTCCTTGTACTTGATCCGGGTGCGGCCCGCTTCGAGCCCGTCGCCCGACTTGAAAGTAATCTCGATGGTGGTCCCCAGGTTGACTACCGCCTGGAACGCCAGCCACGCGCCCACGCCGACCGCGACTATCGGCACCACCCAGATGAGCGACGCCCACCGCGACTTGCGCGTGTCGGCCGCTGCCTCCGGGATGTCCGGGCCGAGGGGGTCCGCCGGGAAGTCAGCCATGGCGCACCCCGCCGGGCATTACCGGTCGAATTCCCGATCGAGCCGCTGTGTCCCACAGCAGCCGCGGGTCGAAGCTGCGCGAGGCCAGGATCGTGAGAACGACGACGGCGCCGAACGCCGGTGCGGCCAGCCCCAGCTCGACGCTGGCAAAGGGAGGAAACTGAACGAGCGCGACGAGCAGCGCCCCGACGTAGATATCCACCATCGACCAGCGGCCGATGAAATCGACCACGCGATAGAGCCGCGTGCTGCGCCGCATATCCGCCGGCCCTCCGTGGCGGAGGCTCATGAGCAGCCAGGTGAGGGCGAACAGCTTGGCGAGAGGCACGGCGAAGCTTGCGATGATGATCACCAGCGACAGCGGCCACGCGCCTTGCGCCCAGAGGCGGATGGCGCCGCCGAGTATGGTGTCGCTGGTTTGCTCGGCTATGCCCTCGGTTTCCAGCACCGGCAGAACGTTGGCGGGAATGTAGAGCACGTAAGCTGCGATCAAGAGCGCCCAGGTGCGGCCTATGCTGTCCGGCTTGCGCGCGTGCAGGGTGCTGCCGCAGCGGGCGCACCACGAGCGGCCGGGATGCGCTGCGCGGCGGCGGTTGAGCAGCCCGCACACCTCGCACAGGAGCAGCCCGGCGTGCGCCGCCATGACATTCGTTCCCGCGGCGCTCACGGCAGCCTCCCCGCCACGCGTATCCACAGGGCGCGCGAGTCGAATATCGAGTCCGTCACCGCGAACAGGACCATCACGGCGCCCGCGGCCCAGAACGCCGGCTCGAGCTCGAGGTGCGCAATCTGGCTCAACCGCTGGATCGACACCACCGCGGCGAGCACGAATACTTCCACCATGCTCCACGGCTTCAACGACGTGAGGAGCCGCGACACGAGGGGCATGCCGGGCGGGACACGGCCGAAGCGCACGGGAAACAGCATGTAGAGCCGCGCCAGTATCTCCAGGCCCGGCAGCAGGAGCAGGGTCAGGAACACCAGCACGGCGACAGAGGCCATGCCAGCGTCATTGAGCGCGCGCACGAGACCGAATAGCGTCGCCGGCACCAGCCGCCCCTGCAGGTCGAGCGACATGACCGGATAGATATTGGCAACGGCAAACAGGACGGCCGCCGCGATCGTGAGCGCGAGCGTCTTGTCGAGGCCCCGCGCAGAGGTGTGGTACAGGAACGCGTCGCAGCGGCGGCAACGCACCGTGCTCGCCACGGGGCGCGCCGGCTCGCGCTGGACGAGGTCGCATTCGGGACAGGCCGTCAACGTGGGAGCTTCGTGCCCGTTTATGTTATTTGCCATCGGGAAATGGGGCCTCCGGGCTGCAGATCCCGCGCCTGCCGGTTGGAGCGGCGTCGGCAACCTAAGTTCAGGAGGAGTGTGGCACTGCGCATGCCCCCGGTCCACGTGGAAACCGTGCGGGACCCCGAACAATCCCGTCCAGAAGCATGGTTTTATTCCCAGGTTGGGTCACGCTGCCACTGCGCTCCCCTGCATCGCGCGGACCGATTCGCGTATCCACTGGCCCACCACCTGGCCGTTTTGCTGCGGCGGCATCAGGGGCGACAGCGTTGCTTTCGGCATCAACTCGCGCAGCGCGTGAGCCGCGGAAGTCGCGTGCGAAGCGTCGTCGCCCGACATGATGTGCGCGGGTATGTTCATGGCGAGCAGTTGCTCGGGGTTCGCGCCGGAGGGCATCGTGTCGTTGAACAGCGTCCTGCGCGATTGCTCGACCAGCGCAACATAGCGGTCGCGGTCCTGCTTGACGAAAGACTGCGCAAACGCCGGGTCGGATGCGATGACCGAGGTCCATGGGCCGCCATCGGGCTCGCCGGCCCAGAACACCTTGAGTTGCTGCGCGCGCTCGGCCGCTGCGGCGAGACCGTTCCTGCGCACGAACGCCGCATGGCCGTCGAACTTCTCGTGGCCCTTTTTCATCCAGCGGTAGCCGCCTACCGGCCAGTGCAGCAGCAGCCCCAGGCAGCGGTCGCGATAATCGCGGCCGAATGCCGTAGCCACCGAGACGCCCATGCAGCCGCCGAGAACGAACGCGCGCTTGACCCCTGCGTGATCGAGCATCGCCGCCGCGTGGCGCGTATACACCTCCCAGGTGAGCGGCTCGATGCGCCCGCCGGATTCGCCGGCTTCCCGGCGATCGTAGGCGATGACCTTGAACTCGTCGGCGAGCGACTGCAGCGGGTTGAGCGGCTTCCAGGTGGCGTTGCCCCCGGCCGCGAACTTGGCCATGGTGGAATCGAACCCGCCCGGGGCGAGCATGAGGAGCGGGGTGCCACTACCAGTGACCTGGTAGTGGGTTTTTACTCCATCGATTTGTGCGAAAGGCATGCGGTTCCCCCTTTTTCTTGATGAAGCGTGACTGGTGAGGCGTGACTGGTGAATCGTGACTGATACAGCGTGACTGGTAAAGGGGCGAATTGTGATTCGTGAATCGGAAGCCTTGCCCCAAAGGTCAAGAGCCGCGGCTTCGCGGGCGTAACTCGGGTCTTTGAACTCATGATTACCATCGCGGCGGCTCTTGTCATGGCATCATAGCTTTTCAAATGCATGGAGCACTCATGGAATTCTGCATGACCGTCAATGGCCGGATCGTCATTCCGTTGGAGATCCGCCGGAAGTTTGGAATCAAGGAAGGTACGCGTGTCCAGATAGACGTGGATGAGAAAGCGCGTTGCATCATCCTGACCCCCGTGACGCGGGGTTATATCCAGAGTCTGTGCGGGAAGTACACGACCCAAGGCTTGTTGACTGCGCTGGCAGCGCAGAAGAGGCGCGAGCGGAATCGCTGAATTCGCCGCGGACGAAGCGCCTGGTGCGAAAGGAATTGCTTCTCCGTTTTCCTCCGCGTCTTGGCGGTTCAATGTTTTCGTCACTCGTCACTCGTCACCCCTGCAGCTTCCAGCCGAGCCATGCGCAGAGCGCGCGTCCCATGATCAGCTCCTTGTCGTTCGCTGACAGCCAGGGCAGCTCCTCCGTGAACATCGTCACGCACTGCCGCCAGGAGGTCGGCATGCGGGTGATGTCGGTGCCCCAGAATATACGCTCGGGCCCGAAGGCGTCGTAGAGCTTGCGGATATGCCCGTGTATGTCGCGATACGGATAGGCCTCGCTCGAGTAGCTCGGCCCGCCCGTTGCCTTCAGCGCCACGTTGGGAAACTTCGCCGCCGCGATCAGCTCCGGCAGGTGCGACCACGTTTTGTCGGGTCGCCCGTAATGATCGATGATCAGCTTCAGTCCGGGATTGCGTTCAGCGATCCCGGGGATTGCCTGCAAGAGATTCTCCCCGATCAGCGCGACCGGCATGCCGGCGCGCTCGGCGGCGGGCCACAGCCAGTCGAGGCTCGCATCCGTCAGCCAGGTCTTCTGATGCGGCTGATTCAGCGCGAAGCGCAGCCCCAGCATCCCCGGCTGGCCCTTCATCCGGTCGATCGCCGTGCGGCTCTCCGGCCGGTCGAGCGGGAAATTGCCGAGGATCGCGAAGCGGTTGGGGTACTTGCGCGCGGCCTCGACGGCGAGCGCGTTGGAGTTCGGGTCCCATCCCGGCGGATGAATCACTGCGGCATTGACGCCGGCCTCGTCCATCTCCTTCAGCACCTCCCCGGCCGTGAAGTCGGTGATCTGACGATGATTGGGGTTGGTCGGCTTGTGGCCCGTCCAGATGTGGATCTGAGCGTCTACGATCAGCATGTCGTGCTCCCTGCCTTTCCGGCCGCGTGCGGCCTGAAGAATGCCATTTCAGCCACAGATAAACACGTCTATCTGCGGCCAATCCTTCTGCTGTTCCTTCTACGTCCTGGGGGTATTGTAAGGCGGGGGTATTCTAAGGCTCACGCGCCTGTTCCTGTAGCATGCATAGCGAATGACCCGGACCGTTGCACCCATCGCCAATTCGAATGGAATCCCTGAACGTCATCGAGATGGTGTTCGCCGCGTTCGTGGTCGTGCTCGCTTACGCCGTGCGCGGCACGGCCGGCTTCGGCGGGCAGGCGGTTGCGGTTCCGCTGCTGGCGCTGGTCCTGCCTCTGCAGATCGTGCTGTCGGCCATCGTCGTGCTCACGTTCCTGTCCGCGGTCGGGCACCTGCGGCGCGACCGGTCGAAGATCGACTGGCGGGAGATCCGGCGGCTGCTGCCGTACGCGGTGATCGGCGTTCTGGCGGGGCTGTATCTGCTCGAGCGACTGGATATCCGCTTATTGACCAGGGCATTCGGGTTGTTCGTCATCCTGTATGCGTGTTTCGCGCTTGCGACCGCGTCACGCCCGGTGCAGATTCCCGGGCGAATTCTGTATCCGGCCGGTGCGGTCATCAGCATGCTGGCCGGGGCGACGGGCGCCACGTTCGGCGCCGCGGCGGGTCCGCTCTACGTGATCTATTTCAACGCGCGGCAGCTGGAGAGGGACGCGTTTCGCGTGACGATGACGACCCTGTTGACGGTCCAGGGGTGCCTGCGCATCGGCGGCTACGCCCGGCTCGGGTTCTTCGACGAAACCACCGTGATACTTGTCGCCGCCGGCCTGCCCCTGATGCTCCTCGGCTCGGCCATCGGCAACTGGCTCGCCGGCCGCCTCGATCAGCGCTGGTTCAGCATGGGCATCGGCGTGCTGCTCCTGGTGAGCGGCGTCGCCCTGCTGTTCAAGTGACAGCGAGATATCAGCCGGCCCGGCGAACGAGAAATCTCACGAGCAGGGGGGCTTCGCGGGCACCGAAGTTACTTCGCCATCCCCAACTCGGTCAGCATCCTGCGCTCCAGCTCGTAATCCCGCGCCAGCAACTCGCGCATGGGTTGCGATTTCCGAAAATCCGCTTCCAGCGCATCCGCTTCGAGCATCCCCTGCCATGCCGGATGCCTGAAGCTGCGCTCGAGCAGGTCTTCCCAGTACGCCACCTGCGCGGGCGTGAGCGCCTTCGGTCCCATGATCGCCGTCCAGTTGCCGACGATGATGTCGTACCCCTGCTCCCTGAAAGTCGGCACGCCGGGCAGCGCCGCCGAACGCCGGGCAATGGCAACGCCCAGGATGCGCATGGTGCCCGCCTTGTGATGCGGCACCAGGGCGTCCACCGACGACGAGATCACTTCGATGTGGCCGCCCAGCAGGTTGGTGACCGATTCGCTGGAGCCCCTGAAAGTGACGACCTTGAGGCCGCCCGGATCGGCGCCGGCCAGTCTGGCAAGCTGCACGACCATCATGTGGGAAGGCCCGCCGCGCGTGCTGCCGACCGAGGTCGTAATCGATTGCGGATCGGACTTCAGCCGCTCGGCCAGGTCTTTGACGCTCTTGATGGGCGAGTCCGCCCGCACCGCCATAGCATTGGGCTCGTTCGCCACCACGGCCAACGGCGTCAACTCGGAGTAATGGAGCGGGCTGCGGCCCAGAATGTGGTTGGTCAGCAATCCCTTGCGCACCACCGCGACGTAATGCCCGTCCCCGGCATGCTGGGAGACATAGGTATAAGCCAGCGCACCGCCGCCGCCGGGCTTGTTCAACACGTTGACGTTCTCCAGCCACTTGCTCTCCCGCCAGATCTTCTGCAGCAGGCGCGCCGTCTTGTCGTTGCCGCCGCCCGGCGACGAAAGCACGACGAATTCGACCGGCTTGTCGGGCTTCCACGCCGTTTGAGCCCCGCAGGGCGCGGCCGCCGCGATGGCAACAGCAGCCAGCAACATGCTTCCTGAATGCGCTGCTCTCCGCAGCAGTCCCGCTATCATGGTCATAACGATTCCCGTCGGTGCTCCGGAAAATCCCGATTGTAGATACTATTGAGGAACGATGTGCCGGTCCACGGCAATCGGGGCGAATACCGCTAAGGAAGCTCTGAAAAAGGGGCCCTCATGTTCACTGAGGCTCCTTTGAATCCTCAATCTCAGCTGAAAAAACCTCCCCGGCACGTGGCGCCGAGGAGGTTTTTCAGAGGCTAGCTGCCGCGGCTGGTGGGCAGCGTGTCGGGCGGAATGCGCTTCAGAGCGTCTGTATCCTGCTCTCGATTGATGGCTTCGGCGAACCTGACGTTGCGGCGCATCTCCTCGAGATAGATGTCGCGCCCACCGAAGTGATAGACGCTGTAGTGGTGGTTGCGGCCGAGCTCGCCTTCGAGGCGGCGGGCCGCGCCTTCGAAGAACCTGGGCGTCTTCGTCACGAGGTCGTAGCCCGACTCGAATACCACGTCCTCGCTGCCGTCCGGCAGGCGCTTGCGCGCGATGCCGGCGGCGAGAAGTTCGGGATACAGCCGATCCCGGCACTTTTCCAGGTAACAGCGGTCGGACATTTGCGCGATGATGTCGGCAGAACCGAGCAGGCAGCCAAGCTTCCGGTAGCGCACGCACTGAACCGGAATGCGGTCGACGGAAATCTCGTAACCCGTGAAATGGACCAGGGCTGCCGCGGCGTCGGCCATCTCACCCATACCGATCAGCGGCAGATAGGAGCGCAGGAAGCCCGCTCCGCGCGATACGTGCGTGAGCGTCAGCTCGGCCCCATTGCGGCGCTCCGTGTCGCCCCGGTCGCGCAGGTAGCCGGCATCGTGAAACAGCGCGGCGACGATCCCGAGGCGGAATAGCTTGGCGCCGAATTGCCCGGCGCCGGCTTCCTTGCGCTCGTGCCCGTCCATCAGCCGCGCCATGGCGAGCGTCACGTCGAGCACGTGCTGGATGTCGTGATAGGGCGTGTCGCAGGCGTGAAACCCGGGAAAACTCCCGGCGTACATCGAGTCGATGTCGGCGAATGCCCGGTCGATCGCGGCCGTGGAGCAGCCGGGATACAACCGGGAAAAAATCCGTGCCACCTCCGCGTTGACCGCCGCGGAACTGGTCACGTCGATAATGCTGGATACGTCAAGGTTGTTGCCGTGCTGGTTCATCTCACCGCACCCCCGGGGGCAATGGGACTACAAGCGACTGCCTTCAG
>CAZQJF010000102.1:0-8877 GCA_964593735.1 uncultured Streptomycetaceae bacterium
ATGCTGGGCTACACGCAGGACGAACTGCTCCGGATGACCAGTACCGACATCGTCCATCCCGACTACCGGTTCTCCGACAAGCCGAAGTACATGGGCCAGCTGCTCGAGGGCGAGTCCCGGCCGTTCGCGTCCGAACGGAAATTCGTGCGCAAGGACGGCTCAAGCCTCTGGGTGAACCGCACGGTGTCGCTGGTGAAGGATGCATCGGGCAAGCCGATCTATTTCATCCGCATGATCGAAGACATCGACGAGCGCAGGCGCGCGGATGAAACGATCGCCAACGAGCGCGCGCTGCTGCGAGCGGTCGTAGACGCGGTGCCGGAGCGCATTTACGTCAAGAACCGCGAGGGGCGCTTCCTGCTCCAGAATGCGGCGAACGTCAGGGCGCACGGCGCCGCCAGCCACGAGGAGCTGCTGGGCAAGACGGTGTACGACATATTCCCGCGCGATGTTGCGCAGCGCGTCGAAGCCGAGGACCGGGCTCTCATCGAATCCGGAAAAACGCCTGGCGGACGGCCGGCATCGAACCGGTGCCGGTGGCGGTCAACCTCTCGGCGCGGCAATTCCAGTCGGCCGATCTCAGCGACACCATCATTGCCGCACTGGAGAGCGCGGGCGTCGAGCCGAGCCTGATCGAGCTGGAGATCACAGAGAGCTCGCTGATGCGGAACGCCGATGGGGCTTCGTGATGCTCGAACGCCTGCGCTCGTACGGGCTGAAAGTGTCAATCGACGACTTCGGCACCGGCTATTCGAGCCTAGCTGGGGCTGCAGAGGCGACGGCACCGACACTCCGGTTGGGCTCCTCAACGATGTTTGGCGTTACCATGCAGTGATGCTGTTTTGCGGACCTGCGCGGTTTTACTCATAGTCCCAGGCCCGGCCCGGGACAGCTTGCGCGCAGCGTTCGTAGCGCTGCGGTCGGGTGCCTGGTAAAACACGACGTTGTGCTGACCCGAAAAAATAAAAATGTGGCTTGGGCAGGGGAGTATTGCTATGGATCAGGCGCTCAAAGTACTTCTCGTCGAAGATAGTCAGGCTGACGCCGAGCTGGCTCTTCACGAGTTGAAAAAAAACGGGATCGACTGCGTCAGTCGGAGAGTAGAGACCCGCGCCGAACTGATCCGCGAGCTCAAAACCTTCGTCCCCGACGTGATTCTGGGAGACTTCTCGCTTCCCCAATTCGATGGTCTGTCAGCCCTGGAAATCGCCCGCACGAGAAGCCCGGCCACGCCGTTTATTTTTGTCTCGGGCACCATCGGGGAAGAGGCGGCGATCGAAACGCTCGAGCGCGGCGCCACCGATTACATCCTGAAAACCACTCTCAAACGGCTCGCCCCCGCCGTGCGCCGGGCGCTGAAAGACGTGAAGGAGCGTGCCGCGCGCGAGCGGCTGGAATCGCGGCTGCGTTATCTCGCGCAATACGACGTGCTGACGAAACTGCCCAATCGCAGCCAATTTCGCGATCGCCTGGGCGAGGCGATGGCGCGGGCCACCCGCAACAAGCAACTGGTGGGGGTCATGTTTCTCAATCTGGACCGCCTCCAGACCGTGAACGCGACGCTAGGCCACGGTGCCGGTGATTTCGTGCTCGAGCAGGTGGCCGAGCGTCTCAAGCAGAGCGTACGCGAGGGCGACACGGTCGCCCGCCTGGGCGGAGACGAGTTTTCGACCATTCTCGAGGGGCTCGCCGAAAAAGAGCAGGTGGTCGTGGCGGGGCGGCGAGAACTGGAATCGCTGTCGCGGCCGCTGCTCCTCAACGGCGAGGAAATCCGATTGACGGTCAGCATCGGCATCGCCGTCTTCCCGATCGACGCCCATGACCTCGACGCATTGCTGCGAAACGCCGATGTAGCGATGCACTACGCCAAGGAGCGCGGGGGCAACAACTACCAGTTCTATTCCCCCGAGCTGGACGCCCATAGCCGGCGCGACGAACTGCGCCGCGCCGAGATCGGGCAGAGGCTCGAGCGCCTGACGCGGCGCGAACGCGAAGTGCTGGAACTGCTGATCGCGGGCAAGGCGAGCAAGATGATCGCCTATACGCTCGGCATCAGCGCCCGCACCATCGACATCCACCGCGCCCGGGTGATGGACAAGATGCAGGCCGACTCCCTGCCCGAGCTGGTGCGCATGGTGCTCCAGCAACGCGGTTGAACGGGCCGTGCGTGCGGGGACATAGCATGGCAACGCGTCGGACTGGTAAGCAACGCGCTCGCTCTATGGTTTCGTCAATAGAATATGCAGCATGATGCAGGATCAACGAGTTATCTCCCAATCGGCAGCCCAAAGTTGCGACACCCTGATAGGTATATATACGGATTTCCCGTGAATGCGCACTCCCGTAAACTTCGTTTCGCATGCTACGGACGCCGCCGAAACACCGGACTTACGGTCCATGATAGATGCGGCAATTCTGAGTTTGCTGAGTTTGAATTGTTTATCTTTGACGTGAACGGAGACATCAAGTAGTTTGGCTTGCCCTGAAAAAGGCAATCCCGCCTGAAAAGGCGGGAGCGCAAAGTTACCGGTCTACGGAACGATGTTCTATGACAGCGGGACTGCCAGGCAAATCCTCTCGCCAGCGTGCTGGCGTCGATGTTTGTCGGCCTGGGCCAACCACTCATCAACGCTTCATAAACGCTACGAAAGGAATGACCATGAAATCGAAGCAACTCGTGAAATTGAACCAACGTGTACTGAGTCTTGCACTGGCGTCGGCACTTGCATTCGGCGGTGCGGTTTCCAGCGTCAGCAGCTACGCCGGTACGGCGACTGACAACCTCTCAGTTACCGCCACTGTTTCGGCGAACTGCACCATTTCGACCGCCGCCGTCGCGTTCGGCGCCTATGACCCGATTGTAACCAATGCGTCGACCGCCCTGAACGGCACGGGCACGGTAACGGTGACCTGCACCAACGGCTCCACCGGCACCATCACGCTGGCACAGGGCGCGAATGCGGATACCGGTTCGACCGACGCCGCCCCGCTGCGCAGAATGGCGAGCGGCACGAATCGCCTGTCCTACTCGCTTTACCAGGAGAGCGCGCGTACGACTGTATGGGGCAACACCGCCCTCACCGGGATCGCTCGTACCGGCACTGGTGCCGCCGATGCAGTCACGGTCTATGGAAGCGTTGCTGCCGGGCAGAACGTGCCGGCAGGCAGCTACGCCGACACCGTGGTCGCGACCGTTACGTTCTGATGCGAAACATCGTTCTAAGACTAAGCCAGGCCGCGTGCGGCCTGGCTTTTTTTATGGGAGCGGTATTCGCCGCGACTGCCGGCTCCTTTGCCGTGAGCCCGGTGCGCGCGACACTGTCCGCCGGCCAGCCGGTGGCGGCTCTTACCGTGCGTAACGACGGCGCTGAGCCTACCGTGGTGCAGTTGGAAGTGGTGAGCTGGTCGCAGCAGGACGGAAGAGATGTTTACAATCTCACCCGGGAGATCCTTGCAACGCCGCCGATTTTTACTTTGCCTCCGGGAGGCTCGCAAGTCGTGCGTGTCGGCTTGCGACGCGCGCCGGACCCCAAGCGCGAGATCACTTACCGGCTCTTCTTGCAGGAGGTGCCGCCTCCGCCCAAGCCCGACTTCCAGGGGCTGCAGGTGGCGCTGCGCGTTGGGGTACCGGTGTTCGTGCTGCCGCCCGTGCCGGCGAAGCCGGTGCTGCGCTGGCAGGTAAGCCGCACCCCGCAGGGGAAACTACAGGTCAGTTTGAGCAACAGTGGCAACGCCCATATCCAGGTCGCGAATATCAAGCTCGTGCCGTCCGGCGGGGAGCCATTCCCCACCCAGCAGGTCGCCGCCTACGTACTGCCCGGACAAAGCCGTGGCTGGCTGGTCGAAGCCGCCCCCGTCCCGCCGCCGGGTTTGACGTTGCGCCTTTTCGCGCAGACTGATGCGGGCGATGTCCAGGCGGAAGTCGTTGTAGAACAGCCTTGAGCGGCTCGAGCCTTGCCGCAGTGGACTCTTTTGGGATGACATTCCAGAAGTTTTTCGTTACTATTCAATTGATAAAATACGATACTTCATGGGATGCACGAAGTTTCAAATGGCATCAAGCCAATTCTCGCGTGCGCCGCGCTGCTGGCAGCGGCAATGCCGTGCACAACGCTTGCCGAAACCCAGGTAAGCGCAGTGAGGGTGGCGCGGGCGCAAGACCATACCCGCATCGTCCTCGAATCGAAAACCCCGATCCGCTTCAGCCTCGTTTCTCTTAGGAACCCCGACCGCCTGATACTCGACCTGGAGGGCATCGGGCTCAATGCGATGCTCACCGGCCTTGTCCGAAAAGTGGGCGGCAATCATCCGTACATCAAGCCGGTACGGATCGGGCGGTCCGGCCCCGACATGGTGCGCTTGGAACTGGATTTGAAGACCGAAGCGGAACCGCGGATTTCGACCCTGAAGCCGGAAGGCGCGCACGGCTACCGCCTGGTGCTGGACATTTATCCGGTGCAACCATTGGGTTCCGCACTGCAAGGGCAGCAACAGGCGCCGCCACCGGAGCCGGTGGCTGAGCCGGCACCTGTGGGGCCGGCGATCCCGGCCAGGGAGATCGCGCAGCAAATGCCGTCGGCTTCAGTCTCGGAAAAAGAGAAGGAGGTCGAGCCACCGGCGGTTGCCGTAGTGGTTCCCCCGCCGGAAACCGCGACGCAGACGGCCGTTGAAGCAGTCGCCGGAGAGGAGGTATGGCTGGCGGTGCGCATCAACCAGCAGCCGGCCGAAACGACGCTTTTCGTGCGGCACGCCGGACGCTTGCTGGCGCGGGGCGTGGATCTGCAGCGCTGGCGCCTGCGCCTGCCGGATGCTGCACCCGTGTATCACCGCGGCGAAGCTTATTACCCGCTCGATGCACTGCGGGGCCTGTCGTATCAGGTGGATGAAGCCACTCAAACTCTGGTCTTGGACGCCGCTCCGGGGCTGTTTGGCGCCACGGCGCTGAAGGGGGCGCCCGCCGGTTTCAGCGTGCCTGACCCGGCCCCTCCGGGGGGCTTCCTCAACTACGATGTGTTTGCCAATCATGCGCAAGGGCAGACCACAACGAGCGGATTATTCGAACTGGGCGGGTTCGGCGCCTGGGGCGTAGGCGTGAGCAGTTTTCTGGCGCGGGATCTCGGCGGCCCTGCCCGCTTCATTCGGCTGGATACGACCTGGACTCGCGACCGCCCCATGGAACTGGCCAGCCTGCGGCTGGGCGATGCGATCAGCAGGGCCGGCAGTTGGGGCCGTTCGGTGCGCTTCGGCGGTGTTCAGTGGGCGACCAACTTCGCCACGCAGCCCGGACTCATCTCCTTCCCCCTGCCCGGCCTGTCGGGTGAGGCCGTGCTGCCTTCCACGGTGGACCTGTATGTCAACGATGCGCTGCGCATGCGCCGCGAAATCCCGACCGGACCATTCAGCATCCAGGATCTGCCGGTCGTAACCGGTCGCGGCGAAGCGCGTCTGGTGGTGCGAGATCTACTGGGCCGCGAGCGGATCATCATCCAGCCCTACTACGCGAGCTCCCGCCTGTTGCAGCAGGGTTTGCACGATTATTCGTACGAGTCGGGTTGGATTCGCGAGGATTTCGGAGTCGTCAGTAACGAATACGGCCGGTTCATCGCGGTCGGGACGCATCGCCTGGGTCTCAACGACCGGTTTACCGGGGAGCTTCACGGCGAGGTGTTGCGAGATCAGCAGACAGTGGGTGGGGGCGGGGCCTGGCTGTGGCCCGAGGCAGGAGTATTCACTGGTTCCGTGGCCGGCAGTCGCGGCAGCCGCGGCACCGGCGGATTGCTCGCCGCGGGCTTCGAGCGGCAGGGGCCACGGCTGAGTTTCGGCGGCAACATACAACTGGCGACCGAGCGTTTCTCCCAGCTCGGACTGCAGCCCGGGCAACCTGCCCCGCGCCAACTGAGCCAGGCCTTCATCAGCCTCTCGGGCGGCAACTACGGCTCGATCGGCTTGAGCTATACCCATCAGACCTTTCGCGACCGCGAAGAGGTCGAGTTGGTGAGTGCGAGCTACAGCCTTACCTTGGGGAAGCTGGGTTTTCTCAGCCTCTCCATGCTTCGCTTTCTGAGCGGCGACGCGGAGACTATCATCGGCCTGACCTTCACCCGCCCGCTGGACGCGCGCACCAGCGCCAGTGTGAGCGCGACGGCGGAGCGCGACAGCAAACAGGCGCAATTGCAGGTGCAGCGCAGCCTGCCGGCAGGCAGCGGGGTGGGCTACCGGCTGCGGGCCGGGGTAGCGGATTCGGGTCAGCGCGAGGCGGGGGTCAGCCTGCAGACCGAAGTCGGCACCTATGTCCTGGAGGCTGCCCAGTCGCAGGGCCAGACGGGCTTCCGCGGCAGCGCGAGCGGGGGCGTCGCCTTGCTGGGCGGCAGCGCGTTCCTCACCCGGCGCATCAGCGACAGCTTCGCCGTGGTGCAGGTGCCGGATTACCCCAATGTGCGCATCTACGCCGACAACCAGCCGATCGCCACCACCGATGGCGCCGGCAGGGCCCTGGTGCCGCGGCTGCGCCCGTACGAGAGGAATCCGGTTCGCATCGAGCAGGCCGATCTGCCGCTCGATGCGCAGATCGACGCGGTGCAGATCGACGCCGTGCCATACTTTCGCAGCGGCCTGCTGCTGCAATTCCCCGTCAAGCGCTCGCGCGGCGCACTGATCACGGTTGTCCTGGAGAGCGGCGAACCGCTGCCGGCGGGCGCGGTGGCGCAGATCGCCGGGGAAAAAGAAGAATTTCCCGCCGGCCTGCGGGGTGAGCTTTACCTGACGGCGCTCGCGGCGAGCAACCGGGTGCACGTGAGTTGGCGCGGCCAGAGCTGCGAATTCACCGTGCCTTTCCCGGAGACGACCGAGCCGCTGCCACACCTGGGAAGTTATACGTGCTCTGGAGTAAAGCCATGACAGAACCTCTCAGCCGGCAATCTCGAGCCTGGCACCCGATCCGGCGTGCGTGGCAAGGCAACCGCGCTGCAGTGTTGCCCGGGCTACTGGCAGTGGCGTTGGCGATAACAGCGCAGCAGGGATGGGCGGCAACGTGCACCGTCAGCGCGCAAGCGGTGAGTTTCGGCAGCTACGATGTCTTCAGCAATCAGAGTCTGGACAGCACCGGCAACATCGGCGTGACTTGCGACGTAAGTAGCGCTTACACGATCTCTCTTAGTCCAGGCGGCGGGTCTTATACGTCGCGCTCGATGGCCAGCGGCGCCAAAAATCTCAACTACAATCTCTACACCGACGCCACACGCACCATCGTCTGGGGGGACGGTACCGGCAGCACTGCTACAATAAATGGCAGCGGAACCAGCGGAAGCCACACAGTTTACGGACGCATCCCGGCCAGACAGAATGCCTACGTGGGAACCTATAGCGACGTCATCACGGTAACGCTTACGTTTTGAGGCGTGACCGCGGACGGCATCGACAAAACACCTATGGGAGCAGCCAAGTCTATTGCTACGTCGAGCACGGTTGTAGAAGGCCTGGCGGGTTCCTTGTGAATCAGTACAAAATGACTATGACCTTGATTCCGTCTTCTGCATATTTTTCCTCGACGGTGTACGAGCGCGCGCCTTCGGAGGTGACGGCTCCGTTATCGTGGGTCTTGATGATTGCAGGATAGACTACCGTTGCCGAAACGCCCATCTTGGCCGTTACTTGCTTTGCTGAAACTACGTGGGCGGCAGACAGCAGAAGGGCGGCGATAAGAGCACGTGGCGGTGACATCCGGCATGCGTTAAAGGTTCGTTGCATCTTCGTTCTCCGGGCCAGCCTCCGGCATGAATCCAACCCGCGAGGCGTTTGTGCAGGGTAGTTTCCGCGATCGATTGTAAGGAAAATCTGAGCCCCGTCGGCGCGATTTCGGGTTCGTCAGATATAAATCAGAATGACTAGAATCAATGAGTTGTGACTAACCGGCAGCCCGGTCCGGCACCCTTGATAGGTATTTGTACGGATTTCCCGTGAATGCGCACTCCTGTAAAAGTCATTTCGCATGTGCGGCCTCCCCTCGTTGTAATGAATGACCCACTCACACGCTGGCATGCTCAACCATGACACCATGGACGTACTCCCGTGCGCGTGGGCCGGGCTCGATTCAGAGTTCGTGAGCAGGCTGCGGCTTTCCGCGCGTGAGGATGTTGTCGAAGGCCGCAGCACGACAGGCCAAGCGCTGCGTGCAAAAAAGCCCGTATGGAACAACGATCTTACGCCGGATCCTGGTGCGGGATGGTTGCGGCAGTTCACTCTGGAGCGAGGCATCCGCTCGGTCATGTCACTCCCGCTGCTGGTCGGTGGCGAAGCGGAAGGAGCCTTCGTTCTGTATGCCGAAGAGATCGGGTTTTTCAAGGACGAGGAGATCACATTATTGGAAGAGATGGTGGCGGAATGTCCGATGGATTGAAGATTGTGTGTTTTTTGCACATTCGAAATCACGGGTCTTGAGCACTCGGGCCTGAAAGACGCACTTTCCGGCTGGCTGACCGCGTGGGCGCGAGACCGCGGGATTGCGCAACATGGGGTTACGCCTGACTTGCGGCTTCTAGCTAGGCCGCGATCCCCACCTCCACGTTGTCGATGAGCCGCGTGCGGCCGAGCCGCGCGGCGGCCAGCACGACGAGCTCGTCGTCACCGTCCTTCGGCGCCTGCAGGTCGGCCTGGCGGCGCACCACCACGTAGTCGGGCTGCCAGCCGTGGTCCGCCAGCTCCGACATGCAGTGCAGCTCTATGCGCTGGAAGTCGCGCGCGCCACGCGCGATCTCGGTGCCGGCCCGCGCGAGCAGCCGGTGCAGCCGCGGCGCCTCCTTGCGCTCTTTTGGTGTGAGGTAGAAGTTGCGCGAAGACAACGCCAACCCGTCCTCCGCGCGTACGGTTTCTGCAGGGATG
>CAZQJF010000103.1:0-8829 GCA_964593735.1 uncultured Streptomycetaceae bacterium
ACGCTCGGCAGGATCAGCTTGCACATGCTCCGCCGCGTGTTCTGAAACAGGGAGCGCATCTTTTCGGTCCAGGGTGTCTTGCGCGCCTCGAGACCCGCGCGGCTCTCGAACGCGTCGCGGTCGGTCAGTTCGTAAGCGGTAAGGTATTGGGGGCTGCCCGACACGGCGTTGTAACGCCGCGCCCGCACCACGCCGGGCACCGTGACGAGTCGCGGAAGATGCTCCTTGTCGTACCACTCATTGTATTCCGCGACGATGTGGTCCGGGATGTCGGTATGCACGAGGTAGAGCCAGGGCGTGTCCGCCTCCGGCACGCGGCCCACGTCGCGCATGAGGCGGAAGTTGAAGCGCTCGCGTTTTTCGCCGTAGAGCTTGCGCATGCGCCGCGACCAGGGCGTCGGCTCGGCTACCACGCGCTGAAAGCCGGGCCCGGGCTCGACCTTCTCGTCCAGCGTGTCGTACCACGCGAGATATCTCAGCCGTGCATCGTCGCAGCGGTAGCGGCGCCCGCTCACGAAACCGGGCAGAGCCACCACCTGCGCGAGGTGCTCGAGATCGTACCAGGCGTTGAACTCCTCCTCGCGATCCGGCGGCACGTCCAGCCATACCGCGATCAGACCGGTCGCCGCGCCTGTATTCCCTGTAGTGCGTGACATACAGCCTGTTTCAAAGGCAAATGAAACCGCAGATAAACGCGGATTGTGGACGGGCGATTGGCATCTGCCCCAATTCTGCGTTTATCTGCGTTCATCTGCGGTTCCGTGCCACTCTACGTGACTTACGCAACCGCCGGACCGCGCACGGTCGTGCGGTGCATCAGCCGGCGCAGCGGCAATTCGTAATTGAAATTCGCCTTATGCTGAGCCGCGGCGTTGTCCCACATCAGCAAATCGCCGGCCTGCCAGCGGTGCTCGTACTGAAACTCCGGCTGGATGATGTGTGCGCATATTTGCGCGAGCAATGCGGCGCTTTCTTCCCTGGGCAAACCGGCGATGTGCGAGGTGTGTGCCTCGTTGATGAACAGCCCCTTGCGGCCGGTGACGGGATGCGTGCGCACGACGGGCGCTTCGATGTCGGGTACGCTCTTCAACTGCTCCTCGGTCAGGATGTGCTCCTGCACGACACGCTTCCCTCGCGCCTGTTCTTCCTTCTGCGCCTGCATGTTCTTGCCACGGTAATAGGCATAGCTGTGCACGTTCTTGAGCCCTTGCAGGCGCTGCTTCATGGCGTCGGTCAGAGCGTCGTACGCGGCGGTGGTGCTGGCGAAGTTGGTTTGCCCGAGCGCTGTGCCGTCCTTGATCGGGACCTCGAGCGCGTAGAGAGCAGAAAGCAGGCTGGGCTCGCGCTTGTACGAGAGATCGCTGTGCCAGAAGCGGCCCGCGTCCTCGACCCCGATGGCCTTGCCTTCGGCATTCAGGATGTTGGAGACGATCAGGATTTCGGGATAGCCTTCCAACCGGTGCTCCTTGCGCACGTGCTGCTCGAGGACGCCGAAGCGCCGGGTGAAGGCGATCTGCTGTTCAGGCGTGATCCGCTGGTTGCGGAAACAGACGACTTCGTTCTCGAAGAACGCCGCGGCGACCTGTTTGAACGTGGCATCGTCCAACGGACGGGAGAGATCGATCCCACGGATCTCGGCGCCGAGGTGCCGCCCCAGCTTTTTAACCTCAAAGGATTGAGTCGTAAAGGATTTCTGGGTTGCGGTGGCAGCAGTCATCGGATCCTCCAGGATGTAAGCGGGTATCCTAGCTTTCCCGCACCATGCTGTAAAAGAATTAAACAACCCGCAGCAGCGCGGGGGCCAGATCATCGCCAGGACGGTTTTCGATAACGGGCTCGAGCCCAGGCTGGTGGTGAGCGCGATCGATTCCGACGTAATCAAGGCTTACGTGGCCGAGGGCCTGGGTATAGCTATCGTCCCCACGCTGTCTCTCGACCCGGAGACCGATCGCAACCTCGTTTCGGTGGATGTGACAAGCTTTCCGTATCATTCCGTGTGTTTCCGTGGCTGCCTTTCATTTTGTAAGATAGGTTCCCTTCAATCAGGAGACCGAACATGAAGTTGTACGGCTCGCTTACATCTCCCTACGTGCGCAAGGCGCGCATCCTGATCGAGGAAAAGCAGCTTCCGGTGGAGCTGGTCGTGGAGGACCCGTGGGAGGACGGCACTCCCATCACCGGATGGAATCCGCTCGGCAAAGTGCCGGTGCTCGAGCTGGGGCCGGGGAATTATCTGTTCGAGTCCGTGCTGGTGACGCACTATCTCGATCACGTGGACGGCAAGCCGCTGCAGCCGAAGGACGCCGCCGGATACTGGCAGTCCCAGTGGTGGCAGGCGCTGGGCAACGGCATCATCGACGCGGTGATCCAGCGCGTGCTGGAACTGCGGCGTCTGCCCCGGACGCAGTGGCCCGAGAAGATCACGCGCGAGGAACACCGCGTGCACCGCGCCATCGATGCGGCCGAGCACGCCTTCAGCGGCGGACGATACCTCGTCGGCCGCGAATTCACGATGGCCGACCTCGTGCTGGGCGTCGCGCTGCAATACATGGACTTCCGCTACGCGCACGACTGGCACGGCCGAGCGCCCAAGGTCGCGCGCTGGTATGCGGGGATCACGAAGCGGAAGTCGTTCAAGGCGACGTTGCCGCCGGGGTTTGGCAAGAATAGCTAATCTCCAAGACGCCAGAGGAAATTTAACCGCCAAGACGCCAAGGCCGCCAAGGAATCATAAATAAGCCGTCAGCGTTTCATTTCCGTGTGTTTCCGTGGCTGATTGGATTCAATCGGCAGCCATCGGCGGTTCCAAAGTGATGGGATCAGTCGAGCCGGGCCGGTGCAGGGGGGCGGACCGGGATCTGCATGAGGTCCTCGCCGAAGAACAGGTTCCCCGGGTAGATTGCCGACATTTCCTTGATCAATCGCTCTTTCACGCCCGGAACATCCATCTGCTCGGTGATGTGGCTCGCAACCAGGTTGTGCACGTTCGCGTCCCGGCCCAGCCGCGCCAGCTCCAGGTGCCCCATGTTGCGCTTGTCGAACTCCGGATTCAGCGCCGTGCCGCTGATGAAGTGGCACATATGCACGAGCACGTCGCAGTCCTGGGCGAGTTGCTGCATGGCTTTGCACGGCCCCGCATCGCCGGAGTAGGCAAAACTGGCGCCCTCCGCTTCGAGCCGGTAGCCGAAGCACTCGAGCACCGGCTGGGCATGTATCACCGCGCGCGCCCGGACGGTGTATCCCTCGGCCTCGACCGTATCGCCGCTTTCAAGCTCGCGCACGATCGGGCGCGGTTTTGCGCGGGGCAGCTTGCCGCCGCGAGCCACGAACACGGCCTGGCTCATCGGGAGCTCGGTCCGTGCCGCGAGATCGGGTCCGAATATGCCCCCGTCTCCGATCACGAGGTCGGTCAACCGGGCCGTATGCGCCGGTCCATAGACGTTGAGCTCGGGAATTTTGCCGGCGCCCTGGTCCCAGCGCGTCATCAGCAGGCGTATGTAGTCGAGGCAGTGATCGTAGTGGAGATGGGTGAAGAAGATGTCCGTAATCTCCACCGGCTTGATGCCGGCTTCCAGCATGCGGTGGTAGGCGCCCGGCCCGAAATCGAAAAGTATCTTGCGCTCGCCGGTCTCGACCAGATAGCCGGAGCTCATGCGCTTCAATGAAGGCGTGGGCGTTCCGGTACCGAGCAATCGTATACGCATCGAGTTCCCCTTAAGAACGAAAAGCACCTATTAGCCACAGATACACCACAAATAAACACGGATAAATTCAAACCTGATGTCAGGTTGATTTCAGCCACGGAAACACACGGAAGCACACGGAAACAAGACGCAAAGCAACCAACTAACGAATGGAATCATTTCAGGTCTTCCGTTCTGTCCGTGTTTTCCGTGTGATTCCGTGGCCAATCTGGTCTTTGGTTTTCATCTGTGTTCATCTGTGTTTATCTGTGGCTTGAAACAGTCTATTGAGATTGCCAAGCACACGGCTCTACCCTTTCGGGCGGTTGGCCAGCACGGCCCTGATCGTCGCGAGCGCGGCCTTGCGCTCGGCGCCGGCGACCACGAGCCGCGGACCGCGCACGCGTTCGTTGCCCATGCCGACTTCCTGCTGCACGAGCTTGATGAGCTGCACGAACTTGACCCCGGTGTCCATGCGGAGCAGGGGCAGGAGCCAGCGGTACAGGGCGTCGGCTTTCCTGGTCTCGCCCCGCATCGCGTGGTGGAACAGCGCCACGGACTCGCGCGGCAGGGCATTCGTCAACCCGCCGATCCAGCCCACCGCTCCGGCGCGCACGCCCTCGACCACCACATCGTCGAGGCCGACAAACAGCGCGAGACGCTTCCCGCAGAGCGCCTTCAGCGCCGTGACGCGCCGCACGTCGCCGCTGGATTCCTTCACCGCGTGCAGATTCCCGTTCTCCTCGGCGAGTTCCGCTACCTGCTGCGGCAGAAAGTCCGTCTTGTACGCGGGCGGATTGTTGTAGAGCATGCAGGAGAGCCCGGTCGCGCGCAGCACTGCCTGCACGTGCGCTTTCATTTCACGCCAGTCGCTGGCATAGACGTAGGGGGGCAGGACCATCAGGCCCGCGCAGCCGGCACGCTCGGCCGCCTGCGCAAGGGCGACGCCCTCGGCCGTGCTCAAGGAAGCAATGCCGGCGACGACCCGCCGCCTGCCGATGGCTTTTACGAGCGTCTCCAGGATTGCAACCTTTTCCACGAAGGTCAACGTCGCGCTTTCGCCGAGCGAGCCCGGCGCGACGATGCCGTCGCAGCCATTTTCGATCTGCCAGCGCGCGTGCTTCGCCACGAACGCGTAATCCATGCTCAAGTCCGGCTTGAACGCGGTGGTCATCGCCGAAATGACGCCCGTCCATTTCATGGTGGAACCTTTCAGGAATGTGTCGGGCTTTTCCCCGACACATTCCTAACGCAAAACCGCCCGCAAGCGAACTGCATAATTGGATTCGAAACACATGAATTCGAGCTTCGCTCGTGTCGCTGTACTGGCCAAGAAGGTCTTTTCATTCCGATTTGTTGCAAGTGTGCGGGCGGTTTTGCATTTAGCATACTGTCGGAGAGGCAAGTCCGACAGGATGCTAGTGGTAGCGGTCAGGTGACAGCAGGGCCAGATCCAGAGCCGGTTTTTCCCCCGACAGGATATCCGCAGCGAGGCTGCCCGTGATCGGACCGAGCGTGACCCCCATCATGGCATGACCGGTGGCCACGACGAGATTGGAGTAGCGGGCGGTGCGTCCGAGGTAGGGCAGACCGTCCGGCGAGCACGGACGCAAGCCGCGCCACGGCTCGATGCCCTCGAAGTCCGCCGCATCGAGATCGGGGTAGTACCGCGACACGGCGTCTATGATGCCGCGCACGCGGGCGGGGGTGATGTCTTCGTTCAATCCCGCAATCTCCATCGTGCCGGCAAATCGCAGGGCGCCATCCATCGGGGTCACCGCCACGCGCGCCTCGGTAAGGATGGCGCAGTGTTGCGGCGACTGGCGGGGCCGTGACAACGTGAGACTGTAGCCTTTGCCGGCCTGCATCGGAAGCTTGATCCCCAGGGCGCGTGCGAGGCGCGGCGACCACGATCCGGCGCTGAGCACGAATTCATCGGCCTCGATCTCCCGGCCGTCGCTCGATTTCGCCGCGCGTACTGTCCTGTTGTCCTCATTGTTGTCATCAACGCGCCACTTCGTTACCTCGGTGTTCCAGAGGAATTGCGCGCCCGCCTGCGCCAGCCGGCGCTGCAGGCCGCCCATCAGCCGCGCGGGCGAGATGCGGCAATCGCTGGCGTAGTACACCGAGCCTGCGACGTCCATCCGCACGCCGGGGTCGATCGCGGCGGTCTGGCCGGCATCGAGCACTTCCGCGGAGATCCCCAGCGCTCGAGCCTGATCCGCCGTCCTGGTCTCCTCCTCCAGCGCGTGCCG
This sequence comes from uncultured Streptomycetaceae bacterium, assembly GCA_964593735.1. Classification (GTDB taxonomy): domain Bacteria; phylum Pseudomonadota; class Gammaproteobacteria; order Burkholderiales; family SG8-41; genus SG8-41. Next base: position 5,939 of record CAZQJF010000103.1, read on the forward strand.
GGTCCTGCAGAGCATGAGCGTTCCGCTCTTCACGAAGCCGAAATCGTTTTCCGGCGTCGCAAGTTTCTCGAAGCAATCGCGGCTGGCGAGCGCCAGGTCGCGCAGCACGGGCGCGGCACGGCGCACGTGCCCGGCGTTGGCCGCGCGCCAGAATTTCAGCACCCAGTCGAACAGCTCCAACGACGCGCGCGGCTTGATGTAAAACGGCGAAGCAGGATTCAACATCCATTTGAGACCCAGCGCCACCATGCCGGGCGCGGCGAGCGGCACGAAATGGCTGGGCACGATGATGCCTGCGTTCTGGAAGGAACAGCCGTCGCGCTGCTCGCCGTTGCGCTCCACTACGGTCACGCGCCAGCCGCGGCGCGCGCAGTAAAGGGCAGTGCACAGGCCGATGACGCCGCCGCCGACAACGAGCACGCGCCGGCTCATGTCAGCCTCATTCCACCCTCATTTTCCTATATGCCCCAGCAGTACGGGTCTCGCTCATCGAGCAACTGGGTGCTCTCGGCGTTGACGAAGGCGATGCCTGTGATCAGGGGCGCGATCTTGCCGTTCGCGCGATCCATCCATCGGAAAGAGCCGGTGAACGTGCTGCCGATGATGCTCTCCTGCACCCACGGTGCGCCTTCGAGCAGTTTGCCGTCGGCTGCGAGGCACGCGAGTTTCGCGCTCGTGCCGGTGCCGCAGGGGGAGCGGTCGTATGCTTTCCCCGGACACTGCACGAAATTCCGCGCGCTCGCGCCGGCGGCCGCAGGCGGCCCGAATAATTCGACGTGGTCCACTTCCGGAAGGCCCTGCGCGTTCACCGCCTGGCGGATGCGCCAGCAGAACTCGGTGAGCGGCTCCACGTTTTCCAGCCGCAATTCCTGTCCGTGCCGCTCGACGAGAAAGAACCAGTTGCCACCCCAGGCGACGTCGCCGGTCAGCGGGCCGTAGCCGGGCACGTCCACAGTCACGCCTTTGCGCGTCCGCCAGCTCGGCACGTTCGCCACGGTCACTGCACCGTTCTCGTGCAGTGTGGCGCCGACGGTTCCGACGGGTGTTTCGATGCAGTGCTCGCCGGGCCGGATCCGTCCCAGGTGCGACAGCGTGGCCATCAGGCCGATGGTCCCGTGGCCGCACATGCCGATGTAGCCGACGTTGTTGAAGAAGATGACGCCGGCGGCGCAGGTCTTGTCCTCCGGCTCCACGAGCAGCGCGCCGACGACGACTTCCGAGCCGCGCGGCTCGTTGACGGCGGCCGAGCGATAGCGGTCGAACTCGCGTTGAAAACGGTCGCGGCGCGCGGTCAGCGGGCCGGAGCCCAGGTCGGGGCCGCCGGCAACGATCACCCTGGTGGGCTCACCGCCAGTGTGTGAATCGATGACGGTCAGTCGCTGCATACGGTGCCCCGCGGGCTCTACTGCGGCTGGACTCCGAGCTCCCGCGCGAGCCGGCTCCAGCGCTCGATCTCGTCCTTGATGACTGCGGCGAACTGCTGCGGCGTGTTGCCCACCGGCTGGAGCGCCGCCGCCACGAGGCGTTCCTTCACGTCCGGGAGCTCGAGCGCCTTGACGGTCTCGGCATGGAGGCGTTGCACGATCCCGGCGGCAGTGCCGCGCGGCGCGAGCAGTCCCAGCCATTGCGTGGAGTCGAAGCCGGCGTAGCCCGAATCGTGCAGGGTCGGGATCTCGGGCATCTGCGCGAAGCGCTCCTTGGAGGTGAAAGCGATGATGCGGATGCGTCCGGATTTGTGGTGTGGAATGAGCGGGGTGGAGCCGAGGACACAGACCGGGACCTGGCCGCCGACGAGGTCAATCACCGCCTGCCCGCCGCCCTTGTACGGCACGCCCACCATGTCGATCTTCGCCAGCTTCCACAGCAGCTCGCCGGTCATGTGCTGGCCGCTGCCCGGGCCGGGATGCGCGTAGGTCAGCTGCCCGGGACGCGTCCTGGCCAGGGCAACCAGTTCGCGGACATTCCTGGCCGGCAGGGACGAGTGCACGGCTATGGCGTTCGGCTGCGTCGTGACCTGGGTGATGGGGGCGAAATCGCGCAGCATGTCGTACTGGATATTCTTCACCGCCAGGTACATGGTGCTCACCTGGTTGGCGGCAAAGAGGATGGTATGCCCGTCGGGCGCCGCGCGCGCCACCTCGGTGGTGCCGATGACCCCGCCCGCGCCGGCACGGTTGTCGACGATGAACTGCTGGCCCAGGGCGCGCGTAAACTTGTCGGCGAGCGCGCGCGCGGCGACGTCGGTCGAGCCGCCCGGCGGAAATGGCACGATGAGGCGAACCGGCCTGACCGGCCAGCTCTGCGCCTGGGCGGAGCCGGCTGCCATCGTGATCAGCACCACAACCGTTCGCAGCCAGAGCATGAGGACCTCCCTGATTCAGCCGGGATTCGGATTCAAAAGGGCGTGTGGCCAAAGCTTCATTGTCAGCCTCCACTATGCACCCTTGAATCGGAGACGTCTTGTCCGTTTGGGCAGCAGCCGCTACGATTTTGGCACAATCACAATGAAGGCCGCCGCATGACCCATGCCGAGCTTCAGGCCGAACTGTTCGTGCAGCTCTCCGAGCAGTTTACCGGCGAGGCTTTGTTCGACTGCCTGCCGGACCTGGTGTTTTTCATCAAGAACGGCCGCGGCGAATACGTGGTGGTCAACCAGACGCTGGTCGAGCGCTGCGGCCGGCGCGATAAGCGCGAGCTCATCGGACGCCGGGCGGACGAGGTCTTCCCTTTGCCGCTGGGGCGGAGCTACCTGGCGCAGGACGAGCAGGTGCTGCGCAGCGGGCTTCCCATCCGCAACCAGCTCGAGCTGCATTTCTATCCTTCGGGCGGATGCGGCTGGTGCGTGACCAACAAGCTGCCCCTGCGCGGACGCGACGGGAAGATGATCGGGT
>CAZQJF010000104.1:0-8794 GCA_964593735.1 uncultured Streptomycetaceae bacterium
CGATCGCCTGCGATATGGTGCGCGGGTCTTCCATCATGAAGGTGATGAGCTGGCGCAGGATGCCGCGAAAAGCGTCGTCCACCTGCTCGTCCTGGCGCACGACCTTCGCGGCGACGGTGAGATCGAGGCGCGCGAAAGCGTCAAGGGCGTTTCTCAGCATGCCGAGCGCGATGTCGGCGACGCGGCGGATGTCGGTGGTGCGGGGCACTGACGGTCGGTCGCTTTCGTAGATCAACTGCGCCATGCGCGCGATCTTCGCAGCCTCGTCTCCGATCCGCTCCAGATCGGTGATGGTCTTAACGACCATCATGATCATCCTCAGGTCTCCCGCGGCCGGCTGGCGGCGCGCGATGATCGTGCTGCAATCCTCGTCTATCCCCACCTCGAGTGCATTGACCCGGTGATCGTCCTCCACGACGCGCGCGGCGAGCTGGGTGTTGCCGCTCGTGAGCGCAGTCATCGCGCGCACGGTCTGCTCTTCGACGAGCCCGCCCATTTGCAGCACGCGTGCGCGGATCGCTTCCAGCTCCGCGTCGAACTGCTTCAAGGTATGTTCGGTGTTCGACACGCAGCCTCCTGTTTCTCTCGGGTTGTTTCAGCGTGATCGAAACAGCCCCTTCGCTTACCCTCACTCGTCCTCATTCACGGCGGCACGAGGGGACCATCCTCTCGCAATTCCAAGGGTTTCCGCAACCCTATCAGGCAATTATGACAGTTTTGTGGCCCGGGAGGCGGGTCAGGGGTGACGCGTGAGCGTCTGCACGCCGGTCGGAGTACCCAGCAGAAGAACGTCTGCGCCGCGCCGCGCGAAGAGCCCGTTCGTGACCACTCCCGCCAGCTGATTGAGTTCGTTCTCCAGCTCCACCGGGGCGGGGATGGAGAGGTTGCGCACGTCGAGGATGAGGTTGCCGTTGTCGGTAACGAAGCCCTCCCGCCACGTCGGGCTGCCGCCCAGTTTGACCAGTTCGCGCGCGACGTACGAGCGCGCCATCGGTATTACTTCAATCGGCAGGGGAAATCCGCCGAGCACATCGACCAGCTTCGATTGATCGGCGATACACACGAACCGGCGCGCCACCGCCGCCACGATCTTCTCGCGGGTGAGCGCGCCGCCGCCGCCCTTGATCATTGCGAGATGGCGGGTGATCTCGTCCGCCCCGTCGACGTATACCGGCAATTCGTTCACGCTGTTCAGATCCAGGACCTCGATACCGAGCGCCTTCAGCCTTTTCGCGGTTTCCCCGGAGCTCGCGACGGCGCCGTTCAGGCGATGCCTGATCCGGCCGAGTTCGGCGATGAACAAGTTGACGGTCGAGCCGCTGCCCACGCCTACCACGCAGCCGTTGGGCAAATGCGCGATCGCGGCCGCGGCGGCAGCGCGTTTCATGTCGTCCGGGGTCATGCGCGGAATGGTAAGCGGTATGTCGCTGCCGGTAAACGCCGGGGCGAGCCCCGCGTTCTTCGGGGCATGAACCTGCCGTTTCCGCTTACGATTCCGCGCTTCAAGGACGTTCTGAAAAAGGGGCCCTCATGTTCACTGAGGCCCCTTTGAATCCCCAATCTCAGCAGAAAAACCCGCTCGGCCCATCGCGCCGAGCAGGTTTTTCAGAGAGGGGGATTAAGCGCCGTTCCAACTTGTTTCTACAGGGCCGGTAAGCTACCCTGCGCTGGCAATTCGGCCACGCGGGGCTTGCTGGCACGGTACAAGTTGGAACGGCACTCATGAAAAAGATCGATTATCTGGAGCGCATCCTTTCGGCGCGGGTCTACGACGTCGCGATCGAGACGCCGCTCGAACTTGCCGCGCAGCTTTCGGCGCGACTCCACAATCGCGTGTGCCTCAAGCGCGAGGATCTGCAGCCGATCTTCTCTTTCAAGCTGCGCGGCGCCTATAACAAGATGGTCAACCTGCCGGTCGCGGCCCTGAGGCGCGGGGTAGTCACGGCGTCCGCGGGTAATCACGCCCAGGGTGTGGCGCTCGCTGCTCAGAAGCTCAAGTGCAGCGCGACCATCGTCATGCCGGTTACGACCCCCCGGATCAAGGTCGCGGCGGTACAGGCGCGCGGCGCGAAGGTCGTGATGCACGGAGAATCCTACGACGAAGCTTACGAGCATGCGGCGGTGCTTGGACGCAGGCTGCGCCTGACGTTCGTACACCCGTACGATGATCCCGAGGTGATCGCGGGGCAGGGCACCATCGGCATGGAGATCCTGAGCCAGCACCAGCGGCCCATACACGCGATTTTCGTGGCCATCGGCGGCGGCGGGTTGATTTCGGGGATTGCCGCCTACGTGAAAAGGCTGCGCCCGGAGATCAAGGTAATCGGGGTGGAGCCGGAAGACGCGGACGCCATGTACCGCTCGCTGGAGGCGGGCCGGCGCACGAAGTTGAAGCAGGTCGGCCTGTTCGCGGACGGGGTCGCGGTCAAGCAGGTCGGCACCGAGACGTTTCGCCTGTGCCGCCAACTCGTGGACGAGGTGATACGCGTCGATACCGACGCAATCTGCGCCGCCATCAAGGACGTATTCGAGGATACGCGCGCCGTCCTGGAACCCGCGGGGGCGTTGGCGATTGCCGGGGCCAAGGCGTACGTCGAGCGCACCGGAATCCGGGGCCGGACGCTGGTCGCGGTCGCCTCGGGGGCGAACATGAACTTCGACCGCCTCCGCTTCGTCGCGGAAGAGGCCGAGCTGGGCGAGAAGCGCGAGGCGATACTTGCGGTGGCGATACCCGAGCGGCCGGGCAGTTTCCGCGAGTTCTGTTCGCTCGTCGGTGCGCGCAACATCACCGAGTTCAACTACCGCTATGCCGATCCCCGGCAGGCGCACGTATTCGTCGGCGTTCAGGTGCAGGACCGCAAGGAAACCAGCCGCCTCGTACGGGCGCTGCGGCGGCGGGGCCTGAAGACGCTGGACTTTACCGACAACGAGCTCGCGAAGCTGCACGTCCGCCATACGGTGGGCGGGCGCGCCCCGGTAGATAACGAAACCATCTACCGCTTCGAGTTTCCGGAGCGGCCCGGAGCGCTGATGAAATTCCTCACCGCCATGAGCCGCGGCTGGAACATCAGCCTGTTCCACTACCGCAACCACGGCGCCGACTACGGGCGGGTGCTGGTCGGCATGCAGGTGCCCCCGCAGGACAAGCGGAAATTCCGCTCATTTCTCGCCAAAGTGGGTTATCCCTGCTTCGAAGAGACGCGTAACCCCGCCTACCGATTATTTCTTGCCTAGGAATGTGCCGGATTTGGTTCCGACACATTCCTTACGCAAAACCGCCCGCAGCCAAACGGCTTCCAAAACAAGCCTTTTCACTCCTGCTGTATTGCGAGTCTGCGGGCGGTTTTGCATCTAGCAGGCTGTCGGAGTCTCAAGTCCGACAACCTGCTACGGCAAGGAATAATAACGGGGCCGCACGCGGCCCCGGGTGGTCCTCTGAAGGTTCTTGCAGGTTCGCTTTGACGTGGCCGGGCGTCAACAACTATCCGATCCGTGCGTTAATTAACTGCTTCCATTAGGAAAACCCGGCTAGAATGAAGATCGTAAGCCATCAACTTCGTGTTGTTTGATATGAGAAGTCTATTTGGGTTGCTGTTGATCTTGATTCCGTTCGCCGCGCCAGCGGCGAACGTGGATGATGATTTCCTGGCCGCGCGCGAGGCCTACCGCACCGGCCAGGCGGCCAGGCTCGAGGGCTATGCGAGGCGGTTGAAGGGCCACGTGCTCGAACCGTATGTCGCGTACTGGCAGTTAAACCTGCGTTTCGAGCAGGCTTCCCCCGAGGAAGTGCGTTCTTTTCTCTCCGGCTATCGCAATACCCTGGTCGCGGAACGGGTGCGCAACCACTGGGTGAAGGTCCTGGGCAGGACCCGCCAATGGGATCTGTTCGAACAGGAATTGCCGAAGGTCGCCGGTGAAGACCTCGATATCACCTGCTATTCGCTGCAATCGCGGATGCGGCTGAATCCCACCGGAACGTTGCGCGAGGTGAGACCGCTGTGGTTCGTAGGCAAGGACATGCCCGAGAGCTGTTCGGCATTGTTCGAAGCGCTGGCGGCGAATGGCATGCTGTCCACCGAGGACGTGTGGATGCGCATACGCCTGGGCCTGGAAATCGGACAGATCGGGGTAGTGCGGCGCGTCGCGGCCTATCTGCCGGCCGGACAGGCGCCGGACTTTACCGCGCTGGAGGCCATTTCGACGAACCCCGCCGGATTTCTCGATCACAAAAGCCTGAAACACAACTACAAAGTCCGCGCCGGGCGAGAAAGCGCCATGTTTGCGGTGCACCGTCTCGCGCGCACTTCACCGCAGCAGGCGGCGCGGCACTGGACGAACCTGCAAGAGAATTTTGCGGCTGAGGACCGGGCTTACGTCTGGGGCATGATCGCCTATCTCGGCGCCATGCGCCACGATGCAGATGCGCTTTCGTGGTATCGCCGCGCGCGCGATATGTCGGATCTGCAGCTCGCGTGGAAGGTGCGCGCCGCGCTGCGCGCGAAAGACTGGAAAGAAGTGCTTGCCGCTATCGATGGGATGACCGAAAAAGAGGGTTCCGACCCGGCCTGGCGCTACTGGAAGGCGCGCTCGCTCAAATTCCTGGGCCGCGGTGAGGACGCCGAAGCGCTCCTGAAACCCCTCTCAGCCGAATTCAGTTTCTACGGCCAGCTCGCGCTCGAGGAGCTTGGCGGAAAGACCGTCGTGCCCGCCGCGCTGTTCAAGCCGAGCGCGGAAGACGTGCGCGCCCTGAGCCAGGCGCCGGGGCTACGCCGTGCACTGGAGCTCTACCGCCTGGGGCTGCGCGTGGACGCAAACCGGGAATGGCTGTTCACGATACGCAGCTTCGACGACCGGCAGTTGATCACGGCGGCAGAAATCGCCCGGCGCAAGGAGCTCTACGATCGCGCGATCAACACCGCCGATCGCACGGTGGAACAACACGATTTCAATCTGCGCTACCTTGCCCCCTATCGCGATCCGGTCAAGCAGTACGCCGCCCAGCTGAATCTCGACGAGGCATGGGTCTTCGGGTTGATCCGCCAGGAAAGCCGCTTCATAGCGGGCGCGAAGTCACGGGTCGGGGCGAGCGGGCTGATGCAATTGATGCCCGCGACTGCGAAGTGGGTGGCGAAGAAGCTGGGCCTGAAGGAATGGCGCTGGTCGCAGGTGACGGAGGTCGATACCAACGTCAGCCTGGGAACCTGGTATCTGCGGCACGTGCTGGACTCACTCGACGGCCAGCCGGTGCTCGCCTCGGCCGCTTACAACGCGGGTCCGGGGCGCGCGCGCGCGTGGCGGCCCGGAACGGCAATCGAGGGGGCGATCTATGCCGAAACCATACCGTTCAACGAGACGCGCGACTACGTGAAGAAGGTGATGGCAAACGCCACCTACTATGCGCACACGCTGGGGCATGAGTCCCGGACGCTCAAGGAGCGTCTCAACACCATAGGCCCGCGTTTGCGAGACAAAGAGGCGTCGCTGGGCGACACCCCCTAGTGCCGTTCCATCCGGGCGCTTCCCCTTCGATTGCGCCTGCACCATCCGTGCCATCTCGTTCTGTATCGCTGGAACGGCACTAATGCGGGTGGTGGGTGACGAGTGTCGGGTGACGGAAAGCCCGTTCAAGGTTCCGAGTTCAAAGTTCAATGCTGCACGATCGACCTTGAACCTGGAACGTTGAACCTGGAACAGAACCCCCATCCCTCATCCTTCCTCCCTGTCTGCCGGGCCGCGGTAGAATCGCGCCATGGAAGTGACCACCGTTGCCATACTCGGGGGCTCGGGTTTTGTGGGCCGGCACACCTGCCACGCGCTGGCTTCGGAAGGCTATCGCGTGAGGGTGGCAACGCGCGATCCCGATCGCGCCAAGCGGGACCTCATCCTGCTGCCGACCCTGGACCTGGGCTATGCCGACGTGCACGATCCGGTTGCGCTATCCGCTTTCGTCCGCGGGGCGGACGCCGTGATCAACCTGGTCGGAGTGCTGCATCAGGGGAGGGGCAATGCGAGCTTCGAGCAGGCGCATGTCGAGCTTGCGCGCAAGGTCGTGGTGGCGTGCCGGAACGAAGGTATCGTGCGCCTGCTGCACATGAGCGCACTCAACGCGGACCCCGCCGGTCCCAGCGCGTACTTGCGGGCGAAGGGGGAGGCCGAGCGCATCGTGCGTGATTCCGGGCTCGCGTGGACGATCTTCCGCCCGTCGGTCATATTCGGCCGGGGCGACAGCTTTCTCAACCTCTTTGCGAAGCTGCTCGGGTTTGCCCCGTTCCTGCCGCTGGCGTGTCCACATGCCCGCTTCCAGCCGGTGTTTGTCGAGGACGTTGCCGCGGCGTTCGAGAAGAGCCTCGAGCACGTCGAGAGCTACGGCAAGAGCTACGATCTTTGCGGCCCCAAGGTCCACACGCTGCGCGAGCTGGTCGAGTACGTAGGCGCGGTAACGGGCCGCCAGCGCCCGATATTCGACCTCAACGATGCCGCGTCCTATGCGCAGGCACGCACGATGGAACTGTTTCCATTCAAGCAGATATTGGGTGCGCTCGACCTGCTGATGACGCGCGATAACTACTATTCGATGAAAGTCGACAGCGTGTGCCGCTGCGAATTTCCGTTCGGCATCGCGCCGAAAGCGCTGGAAGGCGTGGCGCACTCCTATCTCGGAGCCCGTACGCCCCGCGCGCGCTACCTGAAGATGCGGGAGCGGGCGCCGCGTCAACGGCAAGAGCAGGAAAACTGATCGGCGGCGCGGCGGGAAACCCGGTTCGTTGCTGCCGACGAGCCGTACGCGTCGAAGGGGTGATTCGTTTCTCGCTATTCGTTTCTCGTGGTTCGTGCCTGCTGTAAGCTACGCTCGCTGCCAACAGCCCTGTTCTGCACACCAGTAACGAGCAACGAGCAACGAATCACTCCTTTATGAAAATCTACACCGTAGGCGGCGCCGTCCGCGACGAGCTGCTCGGGCTGCCGGTCAAGGACCGCGACCACGTGGTGGTCGGCGCGACGCCCGAGGAGATGCTGAAGCTCGGCTACAAGCCGGTCGGCAGGGATTTCCCCGTGTTCCTGCACCCGGAGACCAAGGAGGAGTACGCGCTCGCGCGCACCGAGCGCAAGACGGCGCGCGGCTATCACGGCTTCGCGTTCCATGCCGCTCCGGACGTCACGCTGGAACAGGACCTGGCGCGCCGCGATCTCACCATCAACGCCATCGCGAAGGACGACGAAGGCCGTCTCATCGATCCGTTCAACGGCGTGCGCGATCTGAAGGCCGGCGTGCTGCGCCACGTGAGCGCGGCCTTCGCGGAAGATCCGGTGCGCATCCTGCGCGCGGCGCGCTTCGCGGCGCGGTTCCCCTTCGCGATTGCGCCGGAAACGATGAAGTTGATGCGGACAATGGCGGAGAACGGCGAAGCGGACGCGCTGGTCGCCGAGCGCGTATGGCAGGAGCTTGCCCGGGGACTCATGGAAGAGAAACCGTCGCGCATGTTCGAGACGCTGCGTGAAAGCCGCGCGCTTGCGCGCGTGCTGCCGGAGATCGCGACGCTTTATCTCGACGGCGAGCAGGCGGCGGCCACGATGCGCCTGCTCGACCTGGCGGCGCGGCAGGACGCTACGCTGGAGGTGCGCTTTGCCGTGCTGGGGCGCGAACTGAACCCGCTCGCGTTGGAGTCGCTCGCGAACCGGCTCAAGCTGCCGGGGGCTTGCCGGGACCTCGCGCTGCTTGCGTCGCGTCATGCAAACCTGATCGCGGATGCCCAGTATCTCGACGCCGCGGAGTTGCTCGAGCTGCTCGACGCGGCGGACGCCTGGCGCAGGCCCGAGCGCTTTGCCGACCTGGTCGACGCGGCACTCGTGGGCGAAGATACGGCCGCCGTCGTCCGGCCGCTGCTCGAAAGAGCGCTGCGCGCCGCCGCTGCCGTCAACGCCGGCGAAATCGCCAAACAGGCGAAGACCCCGGCCGAGATTCGCGACCGCATCGACAACGCGCGGCTTACGGCGATCAAGCAAGCGATCGCCGGTGAGTGAATCGTGACTGATGGGGCGTGACTGATAGAGCGTGACTGATAGGGCGTGACTGATGGGGCGTGACTGATAGGGCGTGACTGATAGAGCGTGACTGATAGAGCGCGGCGGTTGCAAGCGTTCAACCCTCACGCAACACCAGTCACGCATTTCCAGTCACGATTCACCAGTCACGCATTTCCAAAGAGAGCGACGAAGGAGCGAAATGATAGACCTCTACACCTGGACCACCCCCAACGGCCGCAAGATCTCGATCATGCTGGAAGAGCTGGGGCTGCCGTATCGCGTGCACGCGATCAATATCGGCAAGGATGACCAGTTCAAGCCGGAGTACCTCGAAATCAATCCGAACGGCAAGATCCCCTCGATCGTCGATCCCGACGGACCCGGCGGCATGCCGATCGCGATGATGGAGTCGGGGGCTATCCTGATATATCTGGCGCGCAAAACCGGCAAGCTGCTGCCGAAAGACGGGCGCGGCGAATACGAGGCGCTGCAATGGCTGATGTTCCAGATGGGCGGGGTCGGCCCGATGTTCGGCCAGACGCATCATTTTCTGCGCGCGGCCAAGGAGCAGGTGCCGTACGCGATCGAGCGGTATTCGAAGGAAACCCGCCGGCTGTACGGCGTGCTGAACGAGCGCCTGAAAGACCGGGAGTACCTGGCCGACGGCTACTCGATCGCCGACATCGCGACCTACCCGTGGGTGGCGCGCTACGAATGGCACAGGACCGATCTCAAAGACTTTCCGGGCGTGAAGCGCTGGTTCGACGCG
>CAZQJF010000105.1:0-8770 GCA_964593735.1 uncultured Streptomycetaceae bacterium
GCGAGATCGACGGCGTAGCGCTTCAACTCGGCGCTGATTCGCACGTCCTTCACCGCGCGCCGCAGCCGGCGCACGTCCTCCACGGTTATGCACGGCTCGAGGGCGTCGAGCGGATGCTGTTTCTCCTGCGCGGAGAGGATCTCGACTTCGGTTTCCGCGCTGACGTAGCCCAGCGAGAGCCGCAGGGCAAAGCGGTCCATCTGCGCCTCGGGCAGCGGATAGGTGCCGCGGAACTCGACGGGGTTCTGCGTCGCGATGACGAAGAACATCTCGTCGAGCGCATGTGTCCTGCCCTCTATGGTGACCTGGCATTCCGCCATCGCTTCGAGCAGCGCCGACTGCGTGCGCGGGCTGGCGCGGTTCACTTCGTCGGCCAGCAGGATCTGGGTGAATATCGGCCCGGCGTGGAATTGGAACGTCTGGTCCCGGGGATTGAATACGGAAACCCCGAGGATGTCGGAGGGCAGCAGGTCGGGCGTGAACTGCACGCGCTTGAACTCCGCGCCGATGCTCTTCGCCAGCGCCTTCGCGAGGGTGGTCTTGCCGGTGCCGGGATTGTCTTCGAGCAGCACGTGGCCGCCGCCGAGAAAGGCCGCGAGGGCCTTCTGCACCGGCAGAAGCTGGCCTGACATCACGCGTCCGACATTGGCCAGGACGAGTGCGGCGAGCTGCCGCGGCTCGACTTGCGCGGCGTGATGAGAGTCCATCACGCCGCGCAAAATTTCGCCGGACGCGCGTCCGACGAAATACCAATGAAAAACTGTCCGAGTAAGGACGAGAAGGAATGCCGCATGAGCCTCAAAGGCATCTCCTCCCAGCTGGAAACTCTAGCACGATTCCTCAGCGCTCCGTGGGGACAGGGACCGGAATTCCGGAGACATGGATAGACGTCATAGTCTCGCCGTGGACCACGGCGGATCGGATTGCGCCGTCTTGCACATGCATAGCGATGATCGCAATGCCAAGCACGCCGAGCAGCATCAATAGAATCTCCAAAGATCGCCAGATCGTACGCAGCATGGCGGTAGCTCCTATCATGCCTGGTTTCTGTGCGGGAATAGAGACAGGAAGGAATCCGGCGCAAGCTTCAATTCGAGCCCTCCTATGGCGCCCTCAAACTCTAGCACGAATGGGCGAAGGATCCGCCCAACACCATCGCGGGGCTACCAGAATCGATACTCAGCCATGCCGCGTGCAGCGGCATGTTAAGCGCGGCCGGATTCTCGTGGACCTCGTCTTGTCGGGTCCGTGCCGACGCTCGGTCAATCGCTTGATTCAGTGCGCGATATAGGCCGCGCTCAGCGCTTCCCTGTGTAGAACTGCGGCCAGCGCTCCAGCACCTCGGGTCCGTCGTCCTTGTAAACGTGACAGGAATTCAGCTGGTAGGGCCTCTGGGTGAGCGGCTTGCCGGCATTGCGGGCGTGGCGCGCGCGGCCGGTGGCCTGAAACGCGGTAGTGCCGAGCGGCCCGAGCAGCTCGACGAGATGGGTGCAGCCCCGCACGCCGCCGACGCGCTCGGCAATTGCTTTGCGCCAGCCGGGGCCGATGGTGACGCCGGCGAGCCCCTTGAAGTTGGGCGCGATGTCGCCGCACACCGGGTAGGGGCCTGCGTCGGTCGACGCCTCGATATCGTGGATCTTCATGTCGAGGTCTATGGTGACGCGCAGCCACATGTCGTGCACCGGCTCGTTGGGCTGGCGATCGCGCCCGCCCATGCGCCGCGTGTGCGCGTAGGTCTTGGTGTCCACGAGGTGCGCTTCGATGTCCCACAGGCCGTCTTCGCGCTCGTAGCCTTTGCACTCGATCGCTCGCGTGTGCATGGGCTGGCGCGCAACGGGTTTCGTCAATGGCATCACTGCCTCCAAAGTGCTGTAGGGTTATCCGTAATGTTGGCGCGATCGCGACATCGCCGCCACGCGCGGCGTTACCGCGGGGAAGAGCGAGGGGTATCCAGGGACGCGCGCACGGGAACGCCGTTTTTCTCCCACTGAAAAACGCGCAGCGGCGGGATATTGAGCAGTTCGACTTCGACCCGCGCCGGCCCCAGGTAGGGCCGGGCGAGGCGGTTCACGTCGTCGCGCACCTGGTACGCGACAAACCGCCCTCCCGTCGGCAGCACTTCCGTGATGGCGTCGAGCACGCGGCCCGCCATGGCCCGGCTCATGGTCGAGAACGGAATCCCCGATATGATTGCCTGCGGCGCCGGCATGCCGTAACGGGCGAGCACCTCTCGCAGGTGTTCGGCGCTGCCCAGGTGCACGGCAAAGCGGGGGTCCTCGATGCGGCCGAGCAAGGCGTGAAACGCGGGATTGATCTCGAAGCTCAGGAGCCGCGCGTTTTTCGGCATGGCGCGCAGTATGGCGCGCGTGGTGCCGCCGGTGCCCGGTCCAAGCTCCACGATGGAGGTCGCGGAGCGCACCGCGGCAAGCTTGATGATTCTCTGCTCCACGAACCGTGAGCTCGGCACGACCGACGCGACCTCGCGCGGATGCTTGAGGAAACCGCGCAGAAAGAGCAGGTGGCCGTTCAGCGTGGGGTGGAGATTTCCCAGCCGGTTCGCAGCGGGCTCGCCCGCTGCGTGCTGCCCGACGCGGGGCGCTCGCGCGTGCGCGTCGAGGCTGCGATCCTTTCCCCGCGCGCGATTCGTCATGCGGCCTTGGCCCTGGCCGCGAGGGCCGCAGCCGCTTTGGAGTAGGTGGGACGCCCGAGATTCCCGCAAATGTAGTCGCCTGCGCCGATGAGTTTTTCCATGTCCACCCCGGTTTCGATGCGCAGTCCCGAGAGCATGTAGAGCACGTCTTCGGTGGCGACATTGCCGGTCGCCCCCTTGGCGTAGGGACAGCCGCCGAGGCCGGCCACCGATGCATCGAAGGTGGTGATGCCGCATTCGAGCGCCGCATAGATATTGGCGAGCGCCTGCCCGTAGGTATCGTGGAAGTGGCCCGCGAGGCGCTTGACCGGGATGTGCTTGGCGACCGCTTCGAATACGGCGCGCGTCCTTCCCGGCGTCCCGACTCCGATGGTGTCGGCAATGGTGATCTCGTAGCAGCCCATTTGATCGAGCGCGCGCGCGACCATCGCGACGGCTTCCGGCTTGACGTCCCCCTCGTACGGGCAGCCGAGGCACACCGAGACGTCGCCGCGCACCTTGAGCCCCTGGTCCAGCGCTTCCTTGCATACCGCGCGGAAACGCTCCAGTCCCTCGGCGATCGAGCAGTTCGTGTTCTTGCGCGAGAACGCTTCGCTCGCGGCGCCGAATACCACGACCTCCTGCGCGCCGGCGGCAATCGCGGCATCCAGCCCCTTCTTGTTCGGCACGAGCACGGGGTAGGACACGCCGGGTTTCCGCTCTATGCCCGCCATGACCTCGGCGGCGTCCGCCATCTGCGGTATCCACTTCGGCGAGACGAACGCCGTCGCCTGGATTACCTTGAGCCCCGCATCCTGCAACCGGTGGATGAGCGCAATCTTGACCGCCGCCGGCACGTGCGTGGGCTCGTTCTGCAGCCCGTCGCGCGGGCCGACCTCGACCAGTTTCACCTTCCGGGGGAGCGTCATGTTGGGATGGCGGGATGCGCTTGAGTTCAGTCGTATTGTATACGGCAGCGCGGCGAGGGGATTGGTTTCGTGTTCATCGAACGGTTATTTTAGCGCTTGCAGTATGTTCGAGTAGTCGTCGGTCCACGGGCGGCCCCCTGTCGCTGCCCCGGGTTTCTGCCACCCCTCCTGGGTTTCCAGTGCGGCGAGGTCGGCGGGCTCCCGTGCGAGCGCCATCCAATGCGACTCCAGCTGGGAATAGCGCTCGTCGAGCGCCAGCGACAGGCGCGGTCCGGGGTTCATTGCCGCAAGATTCGCACCGGAGGCGATGTTCGCCAGCACCGGGGCCAGGTCGAGGTATTGGTTGGTGATATGGAGCATCAGCACGCCGCGTTGCGCGAGCTTCTGGAAATAAAGCACGATTGCCTCGCGCGTCATCATGTGCACGGGGATGGCGTCGGAGCTGAAGGTGTCCACGATGATGAGATCGAGGCTGCCATCGGCCACGCTCTTCAACGACAGCCGGCCGTCGCCGGTCACCACTTTCGCATCCGGGGCGCACTCGGCAAGGAAAGTGAACCAGCGCGTGTCACGCGCCAGTTGCACGACGAGCGGATCGACTTCGAAGAAAGTCCACTCGCGCCCCGGCTCGCGGTAGCACGCCGCGCTGCCGGTGCCGAGCCCTATCATCGCGATGCGCCGGAACCGGCCCCCGTCGCCGAGCGCCGCGAACATCTGTCCGAGCGGGCCGTCGCGATGATAGAAGGTGGTCGGCTCGAGCCGCCGGGCCGGGTCCAGGTGCTGCGCGCCGTGGACGGTAATGCCGTTCATCAGCACGTGGAAACCCTCCTTACCGTCCTTGAGCACGGTGTGCACGCCGAAGAAGCTGCGGTGCCGCGCCAGGACCTCGTCCACGGCGTGCAGATGGGGCATGGCGAGGAGCGCGGCCGCCACGGCAAGCCCGAACCGCACGGGGCGTGCATGCATGAAATACAGCGCAACGCCGAGCACCTCGAGGTAGAGCACGACGAGGACCTTCCCCTGCTGCAGCGGCTGGATGCCGAAGTACACGAGCGCCGCCAACCCTGCGCCGAGGGCGGCCGGGAGGGCGATATCCGTCCAGCGCACGCCCCCGGTCCCCGGGCTCGAGCCCGGACGGAGCATGCACGCGAGCGCGATCACGAGCGGATACTCCAGCACCGAGTCGAACAGCAGCGGGGCGGCCAGCGCGTTGAAAGCTCCTCCCAGCGCGCCGCCCAACGCGATCCAGATGTAGAACTCGGTCAGGTGCGCGGCATGCGGCCGCCGGCGCGCCAGCTCGCCGTGGCACATGAGGGCGGTGACGAAGAAGGTAACGAGGTGGAGCACGAATACCGAGAGATAGATGTTCAGCACCCATACGAGCACGAGCAGGATCACGAGCCAGGGCTGCAGCCGGGCGGCCCATTCCAGCTTGATCGGCGGGCGGGTCGCAAACGCGTTGACGAACGTGACGACGTAGAGCAGCAGCGGCACCAGCCACAGGAGCGGCACCGCGGCGATCTCCGAGGTGATATGTTGCGTGACGCCGAGCATGAGGCTCGACGGGGCGAAGGCGAGCAGCGCCCACAGCGCGCGCTCGCGCCACTGCATGTTGCCGGCTGCGCCGGCGGCGGCGGTCTCCGCTACGCGAGCCGCGTCGCGGTGGCGCCAGCCATAGACCGCGCACGCGCTCATCATCAGCACCAGCAGCGCATAGCCCCCCGTCCATGTGAGGCTCTGCTGCACCAGGCCCAGCGTGGGCTCGATCACCAGCGGGTAGCCGGCGAGGGCGATCATGCTGCCGACGTTGCTCGCGACGTAGAGAAAATAGGGATCGGTCGCCCCGGCGTGCCGCGTATGGGAGAACCAGCGTTGCAGCAGCGGGGCGGTGGCGGCAATCGCGAAAAACGGCAGGCCGAGTCCCAGCGCCAGCAGGCGCAGCAGCGCGGTAACCGGTTCCTGGACGGCGGCGGAGCCGGCGTCCTCGCCGATCGTCACGGGCAGCACGAAGAATACGAGAGCGAGGAGCGCGAGGTGCACGGCTACCTGCCACCGGAAGTTCAGCATCTGCGACATGAAATGCGCGTAGAGATAGCCGGCAAGCAGCGCGAGCTGAAAGAACATCGAAGCGGTGGTCCAGACCGCGGGCGCCCCGCCGAAGAACGGGAGGGCCATCCTCGTGTACAGCGGCTGGATCCAGAACAGGAGCAAAGCGGCGAGCAGCAGCGCCGCCCCGTAGAGTACGGACAGATGCCCCGCGGCAGCGGGCTTGAGCGGCTGCCCGGGCCCGGGCCTATTGACTACCACCACCTTAGGCCTATTTTGCTTTTGAACTCCGGACAGGATTAACAGGATGAAGGGAATTCTCAAATTCAGGTGCCGGGCAAACCCGTGTTTGCGGGTGTTGATCGATATTTATCCTGTCCATCCTGTTAATCCTGTCTCCCCTGGATCGGCTTAAGGTAGTGCCATGGGGTCATGAACGATGTCGCGGCGGACGCACCGGAAGGCGGCGCGCCGTTACGGCGTCTGCCGGCGGGTCTTTTTCGCGCGCTTCGCGGCTGGTTTCTTCCGCGAAGCCGGCTCCACCCAGGCGGCGTTGCGTTTTTCGAGGAAAGCCGACAAGCCTTCCTGCGCCTCGGGGGTGGCGCGGATGTCGGCGATGCGCTGCGCAGTTTTTTCTACCAGCGCTTCATCGAGCCTCGCACCATCGACCTCGGATATGAGCTGCTTGACCGCGACGATGGCGTTGGGGCCGCCCGCGTAGACTTGCGCCAGCATTCTTCCGACGACCGCCGAGAGCTCCTCCACCTGGCAAATGTCGTGGATCAGGCCAATGCGGTAGGCCTCGGCCGCGTCGAACTCCTCGCCTGAGATCATGTAACGATGCGCCATATGCGCCCCCATCGCGCCGATCACGTACGGGCTGATCATCGCCGGGACTATGCCCAGCCGTACCTCGCTCAGCTTGAACGTCGCGTTCTGTGCGGCAATCGAGATATCGCACGCGGCCACCAGCCCCACGCCGCCGCCGCGCGCCGCGCCGCGCACACAGGCGATCGTGGGTTTCTTCAACGTGTGCAGGATGTGGAGCATGCGGGCGGTGGCCCGCGCCGACTCCAGGTTCTGCGCGCGCGAGGCCCGCGCGCTCGACCGCATGTGCTCGATATCGGCGCCCGCGGAAAAATTCTCACCGGCCCCCGTCAGCACGACGGCGCGCACCTTCGGGTCGGCTTCCAGCTTTCTCAACGTGGCGGTCAGCGCTTCCACCATCTCCGGGTCGAACGCGTTGTGGACCTCGGGCCGGTTGAGCACCACGGCGGCGTTGCCGTCGGCGTCGACCTGGAAGAGTACTTTCTTGGGCATGTTGGTCTGGAGTCCCGGGCGGAAGAGGGGGGATTATAGCCGCCCGGGACGGCTGAATGCGTGATCCGTGAACCGTGATCCGTGATCCGTAACTCAAACCGGCAAAGCGCGTGATCCGTGAGCCGCGAGTCGTGACCCAATCGCACTTTCGTGGCGCCATTTCGTTTTACCCGGCACGCTTCATCGTCCTTGTCGGATCACGGATCACGGATCACGCTCTTGCTACACGCTACATCCGAAACACCCCGAAGCGCGTCTCCTCGATCGGTGCATTCCTGCTGATGGCGAGTCCCCGGGCCAGCGTTGCGCGCGTCGCGCGCGGGTCGATCAGGCCGTCGTCCCACAGCCGCGCGCTCGCGTAGTAAGCGCTCGACTGGCGCGCGTACTGATCGACGATGGCTGCCTTGAACGCGTCCTCCTCCCCGGAATCGACGGCCTTGCCGCTCCTGTCACGGGCGTCCCGCTTCACCTGCGCGAGGACGTTGGCTGCCTGCTCGCCGCCCATGACCGAGATTCTCGCGTTCGGCCACATCCACAGAAAGCGCGGTGAGTAGGCGCGCCCGCACATGCCGTAGTTACCGGCGCCGAAGCTGCCGCCGATGATGACGGTGAGCTTGGGCACGCGGGCGCAGGCGACCGCGGCCACCATCTTCGCGCCGTCCTTCGCGATGCCGCCGTGCTCGGCTTTCCTGCCGACCATGAATCCCGTGATGTTCTGAAGGAATACCAGCGGGACGCCGCGCTGGCAGCAAAGCTCGATGAAGTGCGTGCCCTTGAGGGCGGATTCTGAAAACAGGACGCCGTTGCTGGCGATCACGCCGACCGGGTAGCCTTCCACGCGGGCGAAGCCGCACACGAGCGTCGCGCCGTAGCGCGCCTTGAATTCGTCGAGCTCGCTCGCGTCCACGATGCGCGCGATGATCTCGCGCACGTCGAACGGCGTGCGCGCGCTCGCTGGAATCACGCCATGGAGCTCCCCGGCATCGTAGAGCGGCAGTTGCGCGCCCATTGTGGAAGATGAGTCGGACGATGAGGGCCTGGCCCGGTTGAGATTGGCCACCGCGCGGCGCGCGAGCTCGATCGCGTGGCCGTCGTTTTCCGCGTAGTGGTCGGCCACCCCCGATATGCTTGTGTGAACGTCGGCGCCGCCCAGCTCCTCCGCGGTCACGACCTCGCCGGTGGCGGCCTTTACCAGCGGCGGTCCGGCGAGAAATATCGTGCCCTGGTTCTTCACGATGATCGCCTCGTCGGACATTGCGGGCACGTAGGCGCCACCCGCGGTGCACGAGCCCATGACACAGGCGATCTGCGCGATGCCGGCCGCGGACATGTTGGCCTGGTTGTAGAAAATCCGGCCGAAGTGCTCGCGGTCCGGAAACACCTCGTCCTGGCTGGGCAGGTGCGCGCCGCCCGAATCGACGAGGTAGATGCACGGCAGGCGATTTTCGAGCGCGATTTCCTGCGCGCGCAGATGCTTCTTCACCGTGAGCGGGTAATAGGTGCCCCCTTTCACCGTCGCATCGTTGGCGATGACGACGCAATCCTGCCCCGACACGCGTCCGACGCCGGTGATGATGCCCGCCGCCGGCAGCGGTTCATCGTACACCTCCCACGCCGCGAGCGGCGACAACTCGAGCAAAGGCGTTCCGGGGTCGAGCAGCGCGGCCACCCGCTCGCGCGCGAGCAGCTTGCCGCGCCCCTGATGTTTCTCGCGCGCCGGGGCATCTCCGCCCTGGTGCACCCGGGCCAGTCGCGCGTTCAGCTCCTCGACTTGCGCGCGCATCGCCTCCGCCGCGGCCTTGAACTCCGCGCCCATCGTCTTCAGCCTGGATTTGATGACGGCCAT
>CAZQJF010000106.1:0-8714 GCA_964593735.1 uncultured Streptomycetaceae bacterium
CAGGCAACGCGCCCCCGGCCGGCGCTCCCGCGGTCGTGCCGAATACCGGGCCGGCCGCGTCCCGGATCTCCATGCAGGACCACGACAAACTTCCCGGGCGCGGGGAGCGCGAGGTACGCATGGTTTTCGACAGGGAATCCTGGGTGGAAATCCGCGATCGCAATGGGAAGGCCATTTTTTCCCAGTTGAACCGCCGGGGCACCGAACAGCGCGTGAACGGCCGTCCTCCGCTCTCGGTGATAGTCGGCAACTCACACGGCGTGAGGCTCACGTACGATGACCAGCCGGTGGATCTCGCTCCCTACACGAAGATCGACGTCGCGCGGTTCAGTCTCGAATGAAGTGCTATCCGCAATACGGTCCGGCGCGGCGCCGCGCGAGCGGCAAGGTCATGGTCGGACGCATGGCGCTGGGCGGAAATGCGCCCATCGTGGTGCAGTCGATGACCAATACGGATACGGCGGACATTGCGGCCACCGTGCGGCAGGTTGCGGAGCTAGCGCGCGCGGGATCGGAGCTCGTCCGGGTCACCGTCAACAATTCCGAAGCCGCGGCCGCGGTGCCGCATATACGGGCGCAGCTCGAACGCGCGGGAATCGAAGTGCCGCTGGTCGGTGATTTCCATTTTAACGGTCATCGCCTGCTCACGCAGCATCCCGCGTGCGCCGAAGCACTCGCCAAGCTCAGGATAAACCCCGGCAATGTAGGCCGCGGTTCCAGGCGGGACGAGCAGTTCGCAACCATGATCGAGTTCGCGTGCCGTTACGCCAAGCCCGTTCGCATCGGAGTGAACTGGGGCAGCCTCGATGCCGAGCTGCTCGCGCGCATGATGGACGAGAACGGGCGCTTGCCGGAGCCGCGGGACGCGGCGGTGGTGACGCGCGAGGCGCTCGTCGCCTCCGCACTGGAGAGCGCGAGGCAGGCGGAGCAGCTGGGGCTCGCGCACGACCGCATCGTGCTCTCGTGCAAAGTGAGCGGCGTGCAGGACCTGATCGCCGTCTATCGGGACCTGGCGGCGCGTTGCGACTACGCATTGCATCTCGGATTGACCGAGGCCGGGATGGGCTCGAAGGGCATCGTCGCGTCAACGGCGGCGATGGCGGTGCTGCTGCAGGAGGGCATCGGCGACACGGTGCGCGTATCGCTTACGCCCGAACCGGGCGGCGATCGTACCCGGGAAGTGGTCGTTGCGCAGGAAATGCTGCAGACGATGGGACTGCGCTCGTTTACCCCGCTCGTCATCGCCTGCCCCGGGTGCGGGCGCACCACCAGCACTTTCTTCCAGGAACTTGCGGACCGGATACAGGGCTATCTCAGGGCTCAGATGCCGGTGTGGCGCGATCGCTATCCGGGGGTGGAGGAGATGCGCGTGGCGGTGATGGGCTGCGTGGTGAATGGTCCGGGCGAGAGCAAGCACGCCAACATCGGGATCAGCCTGCCGGGATCGGGTGAAAATCCGGTCGCGCCGGTCTACGTGGACGGCGCGAAAACGGTGACGCTCAAGGGCGAAAACATCGCGGTTGAATTCCAGAAGATCGTCGAGCAATACGTCTCCGACCATTATTCGCCGAACTCCCGGGCGGAGGGCGAACAGCCGGCCAAGGACACCGCCCCCGCATGATGTGGTGCCGAAGCCGTGACCCGTTGGCTGCTCGTGGGGGTATCGGCTCACGGCTCACGGCTCACGGCTCACGCCCTTTACCCGGGAACCGGTCAGAATGAGCACCAGGCAGATACAGGCGATCCGCGGGATGAACGACGTCCTGCCGGACGAGGCGCACCGGTGGCGCTTTTTCGAGGACACGGTGCGCGCGGTATTCGATCAATACGGATACCGCAACATTCGCACGCCGGTCGTCGAGCGCACCGAGTTGTTCGTCCGCGGCGTGGGCGAGGCGACCGACATCGTCGAGAAAGAGATGTATTCTTTCGTCGATGCGATGAACGGCGATGAGCTGTCCTTGCGCCCCGAAGGCACTGCACCCACGGTGCGGGCGGCGCTGGAGCACAATCTCCTCTACCACGGCCCCCAGCGGCTGTGGTACGGCGGTCCGCTCTTCCGCCACGAGCGGCCGCAGAAGGGACGCTACCGGCAGTACCATACGCTCGGAGCGGAAGCCCTGGGTTTCGCGGATACGGACATCGACATCGAGCTGCTGGTAATGGCGCGGCGGGTGTGGGATCGGCTCGGCATCGAGGGCGCCGAGCTGCAGATCAATACCATCGGCAGCGCGGAGGAAAGACGCGCGTTCCGGGCGCAGCTGATCGCGCATTTCGAGCGCCACGAGCGCGCGCTGGACGAGGACGCCAGACGCAGGCTGCATGCCAACCCGCTGCGCATACTGGACAGCAAGAACCCGGAAATGCAGCCCTTGATCGAGGCGGCACCGAAGCTGATCGATGCAGTTGGTGAGGCGACGCGCGCCAACTTTGAAGCCGTCCAGACGGGATTGCGCGACGCGGGCATCGCGTACAAGATCAACCCGCGGCTGGTGCGCGGTCTGGACTACTACAATCTCACCGTGTTCGAGTGGGTGCACGACAGCCTGGGGGCGCAGAACGCGATCTGCTCCGGCGGCCGCTACGACGGATTGTTCGAGCAGCTCGGGGGCAAGCACACGCCGGGATGCGGCTTTGGCATCGGCGTGGAGCGCACGTTGCTGCTGCTCAACGATACCGTCGTGCCGCCGGCGGCGCCGGACGTCTACCTCGCGCGGCAGGGGGAAGCCGCGGCACGTTACTCTGCGGGCGTCGCAGAGCAGCTGCGCGATGGCGGCGTCTCGGTGGTGCTGCATAGCGGCGGGGGGAGCTTCAAGTCGCAGATGAAGAAAGCCGACGCGAGCGGTGCGCGCTACGCGGTCATCGTCGGCGACGAGGAGGCGGCTTCCGGGACGCTGAGCGTAAAACCGCTGCGCGAGGACGCGCAACAGGTGCGCGTCCTGATCGATGAGGCGGTGCGCCTCATCAAGCAAGCGAAGAATTGAAAGGACCCGTATCGACATGTCTCCGCACGGTCCGCGCCGGGCATTCACCCGGCGCGTTTCAGCGCGGCGGGCTGGAATGGAGCTGCGATGAATTGCGTACAAACAGACACTGATGATATGAAAACAGATTCGACTAGCGAGCCGCGCTGATGGCATACGATCTCGAAGAACAGGAACAGTTAGACGAGCTGAAGGCGTGGTGGAAGCGCTACGGCAATTTCCTGCTGCTCGCCGCTACGGCCGCCCTGCTGACCGTCGCCGCGTTTCAGGCATGGCGCTATTACACGCAATCCCAGTCGCTCGAGGCGGTCACGCTGTTCGAGCAGATGGAGCAGGCGGACCGCGCGGACGAGTACA
Source organism: uncultured Streptomycetaceae bacterium (assembly GCA_964593735.1). Classification (GTDB taxonomy): domain Bacteria; phylum Pseudomonadota; class Gammaproteobacteria; order Burkholderiales; family SG8-41; genus SG8-41. The sequence continues at coordinate 3,342 of CAZQJF010000106.1, forward strand.
AGAAGGTGCGCGATATCGCTGCTCAGATAGTGGACAAGTACGCGCGCACGCCGTACGCGCCCATGGCGGCGCTCGCCAGCGCGAAAGCGGGCTTCCTGAGCCGGGATCTGCCCGCGGCGAAGGTCCAGCTGCAATGGGTCATGGAGAATGCCCGCGAGGATGAGATCAAGGACATCGCCCGCCTGCGGCTTGCAGGGGTTCTCCTGGACGAGGGGAGCCACGACGAGGCACTGAAGCTGCTTCAGAACCCGCCGGTCGACAGCATGAGCGGGCTGTATGCCGATTTGCGGGGAGATATCCTCGCGGCGCAGAACAAGCTCGCCGAAGCGCGCAGCGCGTATCAAACGGCGCTCGACAAGAGCGAGAGCGGCAGCGCCTATCGCGCCACCATCCAGCTGAAACTGGATTCGTTGGGCGACAAGTAGTGACCTGCAACGGGGAACTTACCGCGGCAGGCGTGTCCCAATCACCGCGCCCAGCGCTTAGCGATTGAGATGAATCAACGACTAGCTTTCCCGGTTGTCGCGACGCTGGTCTTGCTCGGCGGCTGCGACACGATGTCCAGTGCCTATGACCGGCTGCTTGGCAGCAAGCCGGCGCAACCCCCGGCGGAGCTCGTGTCCATCAAGCCGTCCGCGACCCCCAGGATCGTGTGGCAGGGCAGCGTCGGTTCCAGCGATCGGGGCACCTATTTTCCGGCGGTGTCCGGCAACGTCGTGTATGCCGCCGGCGCCTCGGGGCAGATCACCGGCTTCGATGCAACCAAAGGCGCAGCGGTCGCCCGCGTGGAGGCCGGCGAGCGCATTTCGGGAGGCGTAGGCAGCGGCGGCGGCATAGTGTTCGCGGGCACCCCCAGGGGCGAGGTGCTCGCCTTCGATGCGCAAGGCAAGCCGTTGTGGAAAGCGCGCCTTTCCAGTGAGGTGCTCGCCCCGCCAATCGCGCAGGACGGCGTGGTCGTCGCCCGCTCGGGTGACGGACGGATCTACGGACTGGATCCCGCGGACGGCAGGCGCAAATGGGTCTACCAGCGTTCCACTTCGGTGCCGCTGACGGTGCGCACCCATGCGGGCCTCATTGTTTACCGCGGCGTGGTATTCGCCGGATTTCCCGGCGGCCGGCTGGTGGCGCTCCCGATCGCAAACGGCAACATCGCGTGGGAAGGCGTGGTGGCGATCCCGCGCGGCGCCACCGAATTGGAGCGGGCCGCAGACGTCACGAGCCTGCCTGCGGTCGATGGGCAGCGGGTATGCGCGGTGGCGTTCCAGGGACGGGTCTCTTGTTTCGATCCAGCGAACGGCACGATGCTGTGGTCGCGCGATGCATCCAGCGCCGCCGGGCTGGCCCTGGATACTAGGTATCTTTTCCTGAGCGATGAGAAGGATGCCGTCGTCGCCCTCGACAAGACGAGCGGCGCCAGCATCTGGAAGCAGGACAAGATGAACGGGCGCCGCGTAAGCGGGCCTCTGGTATTCGGGCGCTTCGTCGTGGTGGGCGACTACCAGGGGCAGGTGCATTTTCTCTCACGCGACGACGGCTCGTTCGCCGCGCGCATAGCCACGGATGGCAGCGCGATCAGCGCGCCGCCGATCGCGCTCGACCTGTCGAGCTTCCTGGTGCAGACCCGTAACGGCGGAGTTTTCGCGATCACCGTTGAGTGATCGCGAAAACTTATGCCGCTGCAAGCGCAGCGGCGATCGAAATCGGGGCATTCCGAGTCCCATCACTCGTCACCCATCACCCATCACGCGTCATTGAAGCATGCTTCCCGTCATCGCCATCGTTGGCCGCCCGAACGTGGGCAAGTCGACCCTGTTCAACCGCGTCACGCGCAGCCGGGACGCGCTCGTTGCCGACATGCCGGGTCTGACGCGCGACCGTCATTACGGTCAGGGGCGCGTGGGCGGCAAGCCGTATCTCGTCGTGGATACCGGCGGTTTCGAGCCGGTCGGAGCGGAAGGCATCTACCGGGAAATGGCGCGCCAGACGCGCCAGGCCGTGGACGAGTCCGACGCGGTGCTGCTGCTGGTCGATGCGCGCTCCGGCCTGACGCCGCAGGATCGGGCGGTCGCGAACGAGCTGCGCAAGAGCGGACGCAGGACTTTCCTGGTCGTCAACAAGGCGGAGGGCATGGCCCCGGCGCTTGCCGGCGCCGAGTTTCACGAGCTGGGACTGGGTGAGCCTTTGCCGGTCTCCGCCGAGCACGGCGAAAACGTCACGGATCTGATGGAGTTCGTGCTCGCAGCATTTCCGGCCAGCGAAGAAGCGGGGACCAGCGATCACCGGCATCCGGCAATCGCGGTGGTCGGCCGTCCCAATGTCGGCAAGTCCACGCTGATCAACACGCTGCTGGGCGAAGAGCGAGTGGTCGTATTCGATCAGCCCGGAACCACGCGCGATTCGATCTACATCGAGTTCGAGCGTAACGGCAAGCGCTACACATTGATCGATACGGCCGGGGTGCGCCGCCGCGGGCGTGTGGCCGATGCGGTCGAAAAAGTATCGGTCGTGAAGACCCTGCAGGCGATATCGGACGCCAACGTCGTGATCCTGATGCTCGACGCCCGGCAGGATGTCTCGGAACAGGATGCGCACGTGGGCGGCTTCATATTGGAGGCCGGCCGTGCCCTGGTGGTCGCCGTCAACAAGTGGGAGCGCCTGCCGGAAGCGGATCGCGATCAGGTCAAGCGCGTGCTCGCGCGCAAGCTCGATTTTCTGAGTTTCGCCCGCCTGCACTTCATTTCCGCGCTCGAAGGGCGCGGCATGGCTCCGCTGCTGAAGTCGGTGGACGACGCCTATGCGGCCGCCATGGCACGGCTGCCCACGCCGCGGTTGAGCCGCGCGCTCGCCGCCGCGGTGCAACAGCAGCCGCCGCCGCGAGCCGGCTTCAGCCGGCCCAAGCTGCGCTACGCCCACCAGGGGGGCATCAACCCGCCGCGGATCATCATTCACGGCAATGCCCTCGATAACGTCCCCGACGGCTACCGGCGGTATCTTGAACGATTTTTCCGGGAAGCTTTCAAATTGGAAGGTACTCCGTTGCGCGTCGAATTCCGGAGCGGGCGGAATCCCTACGCTCCTGGTGCAGGGTCTCGACGGTAAGCCTATGGCGTGAAACCAGAAAATCCGGTAGAGTGATATCCCCCAAAAACGACAACAGCGAGGGCCAACATGAGCAACAAGGGGCAGCTCCTACAAGACCCGTTCCTCAATACGCTGCGCAAAGAACACATCCCAGTGTCGATCTACCTGGTGAACGGCATCAAGCTGCAAGGCCAGATCGACTCGTTCGACCAGTACGTGGTGCTGCTCAAGAACACGGTCACCCAGATGGTCTACAAGCACGCGATATCGACCGTGGTGCCCGCGCGTCCCGTCAATCTTCAGCTCGATCAAAGCTCCGACAGTTGATGCCCGGCAGCTCGCTTGATGTACCAGCGTCCCGGTAGCGCCACCGACGCGGTGCTGGTCAGCCTCGACTTCGGCGAGGCTGACTACGCTGACGGCCTGGAAGAGATCCAGCAGCTTGCTGCCAGCGCGGGCATCACGACGCGCGCGCTGATCAAGGGGCGCCGTACGCGTCCCGACCCGGCGTTGTTCGCCGGAAAAGGCAAGGTCGAAGAGGTTGCGCAAAGCGTCGCTGCTACCGGCGCCGGGGTTGCGATCTTCAATCACGAGCTCTCGCCCGTCCAGGAGCGCAATCTGGAGCGCAGCCTGAACTGCCGCGTCGTCGACCGCGTGAGCCTCATTCTGGATATCTTCGCGCAGCGCGCGCACTCCCACGAGGGCAAGCTCCAGGTGGAACTCGCCCAGCTCGAGCATCTGGCGCCGCGCCTCGTGCGCGGCTGGAGCCACCTCGAGCGGCAAAAGGGAGGCATAGGCCTGCGGGGACCCGGTGAAACCCAGCTCGAAACCGACCGCCGGCTCCTGGGCAAGCGCGTCAAGATGCTCAAGGACAAGCTCGCCAAGGTGCAGGCCCAGCGCGAGATCCAGCGCCGCTCCCGCGGCCGCGGCAACGTCTTCATGGCGTCACTCACCGGCTACACCAATGCCGGGAAGTCCACCCTTTTCAACCAGTTGACCCGGGCCGGTGTGTACGCGGCGAACAAGCTCTTCGCCACCCTCGATACGACGACGCGACGGGTGCACACCGAAAACGGCAGTGTCGTGCTCTCCGATACGGTCGGGTTCATTCGCGACCTTCCCCATACGCTCGTCGCGGCATTCCGGGCCACCCTGGAAGCGACGGCACACGCCGATCTGTTGCTGCACGTGGTGGACGCATCCAGCACGGATCGCGACGCCCAGATCGCGGCGGTCAACTCGGTCCTGGCCGAAATCGGGGCAGACGCGGTGCCCCAGTTGCTGGTGCTGAACAAGATCGATCTCACGCGCCTGCCGCCGCGCGTCGAGCGAGACGAGTATGGTAAGATTGCGCGCGTTTGGGTGAGCGCGCAGTCGGGTGGGGGTATCGAGTTCGTGCGCCTGGCGCTCGAAGAATACGCCGCCGCAGCGCGCAACGAAGAACCGAAAAATTCCGTCGCCGCGTAGTTCGTCTTTCATTTCCATGATCGCCCGTTTGAGGAATTTCCGCGACTATCTGAGGGACCGCAGCGCGTGGTTCCTGGGCGCGCTGATGTCGCTCAACGATCCGCAGTGGGGGCGGCGTCCCAACCAGGGCCCGCCCGACCTCGATGAGCTGTGGCGCGACTTCAACCGGAAGCTCTCCGGCCTGTTCGGCCGGCGCGGGAGCGGCGGCGACGGCGGCACCGAGACTCCCGAGCCGAGGCGGATCGGCGGCGGGGCTGGATTGGTGCTGGGGCTGATCGTCGCGGTGTGGCTCGCGAGCGGCTTCTACATCGTTTCCGAAGGTCAGCGCGGCGTGGTGTTGCGGTTCGGCAAATATCTCGAAACCACCCTCGCGGGACCGCGCTGGCACCTGCCCTATCCCCTCGAAACCGCCGAAATCGTCAACCTCACGCAGGTTCGCACGGTGGAGGTAGGCTACCGCAACAACGTCAAGAGCAAGGTCGAAAAAGAGTCGTTGATGCTGACCGACGACGAGAACATCGTCGACGTCCAGTTTGCCGTCCAGTACATCCTGAAGAGCCCTACCGATTTTCTGTTCAACAACCGCTCGCCCGACGATTCGGTCCTGCAGTCCGCCGAAACGGCGATCCGGGAGGTCGTGGGCAAGAGCAGCATGGATTTCGTGCTCTATGAGGGCCGCGCCGACGTCGCCGCGCGCGCGCACAAGCTGATGCAGGAGATCCTGGACCGCTACGGCACGGGCATCAATATCAGCAAGGTGACGATGCAGGCCGCGCAGCCGCCGCAGCAGGTGCAGGCCGCGTTCAACGACGCGGTGGAGGCAGG
>CAZQJF010000107.1:0-8665 GCA_964593735.1 uncultured Streptomycetaceae bacterium
ATCACGTACATCGTGCGCCCGCGCATGCAGCCGTCGAAGAGCTTGCCGAGCGTCGCGCGCATCTCGTCCGGCGCCACCCAGTTGTTGTTCGGACCGGCGTCGTCCTGGTTGCGGCTGCACACGAAGGTCCGCTCCTCCATGCGGGCGACGTCGTCGGGATCGGAGCGCGCCAGGAAACAGCCCGGGCGCTTCTCCTGGTTCAACTTGATCAGCATGCCCGAAGCCACCATTTCACTGTTCAGGCGGTCGTATTCTTCCTCCGAGCCGTCGCACCAGTAGATGCGCTCGGGCTTGGTGAGGCTGGCCACCTCGTCGACCCACGCCTTGAGCCTGGCGTGATTGACGGGATAGGTACTGGATTCCGCGAAATGTGCAGCCGTAGCGGGACGATTCATGAGTGTTTCTGCTCCGCGAACTTGCAGGCTCTAAAAACAAAGGCAAAGCCGCTGATCGCCGCTTTGCCGTTACCAAAATTCTACACGAAAACAACCCTGCTCAGAACCGGGTTGCACGCACGAACCAAAGTGGGTGCGCGCCGCGGCATGCACCCATGCTGCGCTGCAACGCAATTCGCTTCGGGATTGATCTATCGAAGAAAAGCCGAACGCGTCGAGTTTGTTTTCAGCGGCGCTGGAACTGCGTTTTACCGAACATGATGTCCCGGGACATGTCGTCATGCGGCGTCCGGTTGGCGGCCTGCACCTCCTTGAGCACCTGCACGCCGCACTGCACGGCCGGGCGCGCGCGCAGGTAAACTGCGGCAGGGCCCTCGAACTCCATGCCACCCGCCGCGCCGACCTGGCTGCTGCCCTCCGGAACCCTGCCCGATGCGAGGCTGATACTCATCGCCCGCGGGTTGCGCGCCTTCGGCGACGGCTACGCTGGATCGGAGCGCTCGTCGGCGCACTGGGCGCCCAGGCTGCCGGCGTACCTGCGCTCCTCATCGAATTCTTCTGCCGTCGAATATCTTCCTGATGCTGGTGCCGTTCATGCCCAACCTGACCCTCGCCATCGTCTTTCTGCTCTTGCGCAGCGCGCTCTCCCAGATGGACGTGCCGACGCGCACGTCCTACGTGATGGCGGTCGTTTCACCGGCGGAGCGGCCGGCAGCGGCGAGCGTGACCGCCGTACCGCGCAGCATGACCGCCGCGATCAGTCCCGCGTTTGCGGGTTACCTGCTGACGCTGAGCACGTTCGGCTGGCCGCTGGTGATCTGCGGCGGCCTGAAGATCGTCTACGACCTGCTGCTGCTCAGGATGTTTCAATCGGTCAAGCCGCCGGAAGAAGAGCCAGGAAGAAGGTAAAACGGTCACGCAGTGTTTGCTTCATCCTACTGTTTCAAGGGGACTACACGGTCGTGGACTGTCGCAGGATAGCGACACATCATCGAAGCCACATCTGCAACCTCGCTGGCAGTGACCGGTCCAACAGTGGTGTTCGACTTACCGGTGAAGAATCTCAATTGTCGCTGCAGTTCTTAAACCAAGGAGCTTGAGGTATCCCCTCATACCATACCCATGAAACTCAATGTGAAATACTCGATGATACTTTGCGCGCTTTGCGCTGGCAGCGCTGTTGCTCAGACCCCGGTTCCCCAGGAGCCAACGGAGCGGACAGGATCGCCCTACGATCGCAATCCGGCGTGCAGAGACCGCGACGTGGCTTCGACCGACCCGGCGTGCGTCATCCAGGATGGCCCGAGGGTCCAGCAGTTCGGCTTCGACAGCACCAAGCCGCTACCCGCCGCTCCGGCTCAACCCCAGACGGTTCAGCCCCAGACGGTTCAGCCCCAGACGGTTCAACCCCAGACGGTTCAACCCCAAGGCAATTCAGCGCCTCAGGTCATCAACGTGGCCCCGCCGAAGGGCGGCTCGGCGCCCGGCATGCGCTAGGGAAGCTCTGAACAAGTCATCCTCGCCTGGGTTCCCGCCTGCGCGGGAATGATGTCTTCCAAGCGCGGGAGTGATGCACGATAGTGACGGGACAGCGCCTGCCACCTCTCACTCGTCAACCTTTTCCTGCTGGGCCGCCTGGTCCCGCACGCGCTGTATCATCTTCTCGATTTCATTTTCGACGAGCTGCTTGATTTCCGGGTCGTCCGGGTAGCACATCAGCCACAAGTCCGGAAACTCGCCGATCACGCGGCTCGCACGCCCGAGCACGAGCCTGCGCGGCGCTTCTTCCACGGATTGATTGAGCAGGAACTCGTGCCCCCGCTCCCAGTAGATGGTGAGCGTGTCCACTTTCAAACCGGTCCGCAGCAGCCGAACGACAAACTCGAACCGGATCGAATGCATACCCTTCGATCGCAAGGGGATGATCCGATGCGCCGGCAAAGGCGTGCCGGCGCGGAGCGCCTGGATCTCGTCACGGGAAGGCATGGCGCTTTGGAAGCTATCTCAAAACGGCGAGCTTGCCAAATCTCCCGTTTTGGCAGATTTCCCCGGACGCACCGCCCCTATTTCCTGATGACGCTGATCCTGCCGTCGCTCTCCATGTAGGCCCGCTTGACTTTCTTGAGATCCTCCAGCCCTTCTTCCCGTATCTTCGCGAGCAGTTCTTCGCGGGTCAGCAACTGGCGGTCCAGGTTGCGCTGCTGGATACGCCCGTCCTTCACCAGCAACAGCGCTCGCGGCTGCAGCAATCGCTCGAATCGGGGAAAGCGGTAGCAACACCAGTCGAACAGGTAATTCCAGAAGACGATCGTCCCGACCAATACCATACCATCGGTTATGGAACGGTACTCTCCCCCCATCGCGTTCTGCGCGGCATCCGCGATGATGACGAGCAGCAGAATATCGGCCGTGCTCACCCCGCCGGCGTCGCGCCGCACGATGAACCGGAAGAGCAGAAACAGAAACCAGTACATGACCGTGCCGCGGACCACGAGCTCCATCGGCGACACGCTGAAGGAAAACAGCTCCCCCCAATCGACGTCGAGCATGCGAACGGGCTCCTAAGAGTGCCTAACGAAATGACGCCTCTTCCCTCATCCCAACCCTTCTCCCGGGGGAGAAAGGGCTTGCCTTCCCTCTCCCCCCGGGAGAGGGATTGAGGGTGAGGGAAAGAAGCTGCGCACTACAAGCTCAGACGCTTGGGACGCTTCGACTCCGCGCCTGCGGTGCTACGCGCGAACGGCGAATTTCAACGAACTCCTAAGCTGCCGGGTGCATGGTTGCGGCCGTATTCCTCGGCGGCAGCGCCCACCGGGCTGCCGCAACTGGCGTGCGTCGCGCCTTGCGTGCCTGCCGGCGGACACCGCCCAGAAACGTGAGGAAAGCGGACTCTTCCCGGTTCAGGCCGGCGCGACGCCGTGACGCCCCGGCTGCGATGGCGCCGGACGTGTAAGCATCGAGCAACCCGGGGTGCACGTAACATTTCCGGCATATGGCCGGCGTGTTCCCCATACGCGACGACACCGCCTTCATGACGGCGACGATATTCCTGCGGGCCTCCTGCGCCGAATCGCATGGCAGACGCAGCAGTTCGGACATCGCCAGGACGCTTGCCGCCCACGTGCGATAGTCCTTGGCGGTGAAATCGGCGCCGGACGCGCTCTGGAGATAGGCATTCACGTCGGTGGACCTGATCGGACGGCGGTTGCCCTCCTCGTCGAGGTATTGGAACAGGTCCTGCCCGGGTATATCCAGGCAACGCCTGACGATACGCGCGAGCCGGGGCTCGCTCACCGTCACCCGATGCGCCACCCCGCTCTTACCGCGGAACTCGAAGCGTACCTCGGCGCCGTTCACATCCACGTGGCGCGTGCACAGCGTGGTGAGCCCGTACGACTTGTTGCTGCGCACGTACTCCTCGTTGCCCACGCGGACGAGGGTCTTTTCCAGCAGCCTGACCACGGTCGCCAGCACCCTGTCCCTCGGCACGTCGCGCAACGCCAGGTCGGCGTCCACGCGCTTGCGAATCTGCGGCAGCGCAGCGCCGAAGGCGAGCATGCGGTCGTATTTCGTCGCGTCGCGGACCATCCGCCAGCGCGGGTGATAGCGGTACTGCTTGCGGCCGCGGGCATCGCGGCCGGTAGCCTGTATATGCCCGTTAGGGTCGGGACAGATCCACACCTGCGCATAGGCGGGCGGGATGGCGAGGGAGTTGATTCTCGCCACGGCCGCCCGCTTGCGCACGCGCTGTCCGTCAGGATTAAAGTAGGCGAAGCCGGTCTTGAGCTTCCTGCGGCTCAGCCCCGGCGCAGTGTCGGTGACGTACTGCAGACCCGCAGTGCGGGCGGCATGCCCGTTGACGGCTAGCGATGCGGCGTTCATTGAAGCACCATGGCAGCAATCAACGAGGAAGCGGGACCGCGGCGCCCGGGATTCCCGCGAGCAGCCGGTATACGCATTGCAGCCATTTGACCGCGCGAGCGCAGACGGCCGGGTTTCCCGGCTATCCGGGCCTGCGTCCGCGCCCTCACCCGTCCTGGCTGGACGGATGGACGGAGATCGATGCGGAAGACCGCGTGTGGTGCTTCGCTGGCTCGACGAACCATTCGTATAGCTCGCTCCAGCCGAGCACCGCTGCCATGGCGGCCACCACCAGGGCGCCCCACAGCAGCATGTCGATGATTTCCACGCGGGCGTTCCCGGCGCTACTTCCTGTGGAGGAGCACGCCGATAAGGAGGCCGACCAATGCAGCCACGCCGGCGACGCGCCATGGGTTTTCATGAACGTAGCCGTCGGTCGCCGTAGCGGCGTAGTCGATCTTCCCTGCCACCGATTTTTGCGTCTCGGCGAGACGGCCCTTGTAATAGTCCAGCGTGCCCTTGAACTTGTCGCGGGCGGCGTTGACCGCGTCTCCCGAGTAGCTCGCCGTGCTTTTCAGCAATTCCTCCGCGTCGGAAACGAGCGTTCCGAAGTCGGACGAGAGCTGGTCCTTCGCGCGCACGAACTTGTCGGTATTCGAGGGCATGCCGGCATCGACCTTGGGGTACGGAACTTTTTCCATCTGAGTGTTGGTCTGCATTAGCTTTCTCCTAGCGGCGTCCGATCAATCCCAATACCAGCGTGACCGCGAAAACGATCAGAAAGACGAAGAACAGGATCTTCGCGACTTCCACGGCGCCGGCTGCAATTCCGCCGAACCCGAAGAGCGCCGCGACGAGCGCAATTACAAAAAATACTGCTGCCCAGTACAACATGGTTCTCTCCTATCAATACTCGGTTGCCCCTGTCATGAATAAATAATTGACATTGATGATGACACTCCGACACGGATGCTAGTTCCCGGCATGGTCCTGTTGATACGAGGGCGCACTCCCGGTCTGCGGGTTCGCCGGATCGACATCACCGTTGGATGGGGGCGGCGCATCAGGCTGCCTTTTTCGCGCGCCGCTGGCCCAGCCGCGCATCCACCGCGCGCCAGTCCACGTTGGACAGGAACGCGTCGATATACTTCGGGCGATCCTTTACGGCGTAGTCGAGCATGAACGCGTGCTCCCACACGTCCATCACCAGCACCGGGACGAATCCCGAGATATGCCCCGACTCGTGCATTTCCACCCAGTGATTGGCCATGAAGCCGGTGCCCGGGTCTTCGTAGCAGATCACCCACCCGACGCCGCGCATCTTGCCCACGCTCGTGAAGTCCGCCTCCCACCGCTGGTAGGTTCCCCAGTGCTGTTCCGCGGCTTCACGAAACGCCGAACCGCGAGCGGACTCGCGATCGCCGTTCTTGCGCAGATTGCCGAAGTAATGCTCGTGCAGGACCATGCCGTTGTACTCGAAGGCCAGGCGGCGCTTCAATTCCGAAAACTCCGCCATGCGTTTCTCGTCCACGCCGCCGTTCTTGCCGAAGTCGGCCAGCTTCTCGATCAGCTTGTTCGTCTGCGTAACGTAGCCTTCGTAGAGCTTGAAGTGCTGTTCCAGCGTCGCATCCGAAATTCCCTTGAGTCCGCTCAATTCGAATTGCCTGGCCTTGTACTGCATGCACACTCTCCTCAAAAAACAACGACGACGCAGGCACGCGCCTGCGTCGGCCTGAGATACGTCTCAGCCTAGATACGTCCCATCAACAGCAGGATCAGCAGGATCAACACGACGAGGCCGATCCCTCCGCTCGGGTAGTAGCCCCAATTGGTGCTGTGGGGCCAGGTGGGAAGCGCGCCGACCAGGATCAGGACAAGGACGATGAGTAGTATGGTTCCTAGTGACATGTGGTACTCCTTTCAGGGGTTGACGTGGAAAGGGTAATACTCTTCGGTTCAGCCTTGATTACCTCACCGTAGTCCGACTGGACTGGCGGCGTTCCCATTCATCCCCGCCTTCTTCTCATGCTGCTCCACCGTTTCACGCTGCTCAACCGTCTGCGGCTGCGCTGCCTGCACGCATTCCTCGTGGCCGCAGCGGCAGGGCTCCGAGTCCGCAGCGGTCATGCAGTGATCGCTGCAGTGCGGAGTCGTCCCCGGCACCGTGCAATGACACTGCGGATGAATGCACTTGCCTTTCAGCGGTTGGATCATTTGCCATGCCTCGCAAACCATTCTCACGGCCAGTCACGGCGGTCTTGCCGTGCTTTGGGGGCGAGTCTCCAGCTACACGCCGTGGCCGCGCAACTACATGTCATAAGCGCATCGAAGTGCAGGTTAGAACCGGCGGCGTCCCAATACGTTCCCGCGGCAACGCATTGAGCGATAAGGCTCACATGCCTATGTGATTCCCGGGATCCTGCGATCAGCGCATCGAGCAGCCCGGAAAGCTCGTTCCCCTCAACTCTACCGTGCGCATGCCAATCGGCGCGGGCGCGCGTTGCCGGCCTACTCCATCCACGGTACCCGCGCATTGACGATGGCCCTGGGGCCAAGGATCTGCGGGCGCTGGTTGTAGCCGAGACGCGCCAGCTTCACAGCCGTCACGTCGACAAGACGCCTGAAGCTGATGCGCTTTTGCCTGCGCAGCTCCTGGCACAGCGCATACGTGAACGCACCGTAGCTCACCACCCCGTCGCGGTACTCGTAGGAGAACTCTTTCTCCTGGCAAGCCTCGATGATGAGCGGCAGGTACGGCCCCACCTTGGGCGAGCCGGCGCGCCGCTTCATCCTGTTGTAGCTGGCCTCCGATTCTCCACGCACCAGGGATGCCCTGCCGAGCCGGGTCGAAGTGCCGTCCGCGCCGAAGAACGCCTCGTTCACCTCGCTCCTGGAGGAGAAATTCCGGTTGAGCTTCTCGAAGTCCCTCGACACCCACATATCGTCTTCCTTGTCCCACTTCAGCTCGCGGTGGCGAATATCGTCCGGCGGGTTCAGCCCTCGCACCCGTGCCGCCCCTTGCCGGTGCATCCCTCCCGAATGGCAGCAATCGAGAATCATTGCGAAGCGTGTGCCGTACGGAAGCTGGCTGTAGAGCGCGAAGATCTGGTCGTCCACGATGGCGGTCTTCTCCGACCAGTCGAAGTCGTGCGGGACAAGCGTCTCCGTCTTGCGGTCGGGTTCGAAATTTTCGCCGTACTCGGGAATGGTGGCGCCGTGGCCGCTGTAAAAAAGGACGCGCTCGTCACCCGGCCGGGGGTCATCGAGCAGCCACTTCAGCCGCTCGCAGATCCCCGCCGCCGTGGCGCGATCGTCGAGGCACACGCGTATGCTGTCCGGCGAGAAGCCGCATTCCTGCAGCACGGAGCTCATCAGGAACACGTCGTTGACGCAGCCTTCCAGGCGGTCCTGCTCTTTCGGGTAGGCGTTGATACCCACGAGGAGCGCACGCTGCTGCCGGCGGCCCTTCCCCGCCAGCGCGGTCGTGCTCTCGCGCCGCACTCGAGTGGCGCCGAATGCCCGCGCGTTGATGCGCTTTTCGGCCATCGGGCGCCACACGTTCGCGACAGACTCCGGATGCTTGAGATACTCGACGCCGGAATGATCGGCGAAGCCTTCGATGTCGAATGGCGTGTCGACCTGGCGAAAGTTGGTGGCGTCCCACAGCTTGATCTGCGCCGTGAATACGTCATCCTCGTGGTTGAAGAGGTGATGCCAGAATTTAACGGGCAGCGGCTCGATCCGGCCGGCGGTCAGGTTACCCACGACGAAGGGGTTGCCGAGCTGAGAGCCCATCGACACGTAGTGGCACCTCGAAATGGCGGCCGCCACATCCTGGCGGCGGGCATCGGCGTGCGACAAGGCGTTATAGGTGACGAGCGATCCGAGGCTGTGCGCGACCACGAGGTCCGGTTGAACTGTAGCCATCGTCTCCAGGACCCGCGCGCGGGTCTTTTCCTTGAATTCCTCGTCCTCCACCCAGGCCACTACGTATCCGGCAGTCCAGCGCACCCGGTCGGACACGTCCCCGATCACGCCGCGACGCCTTCCGAGCGCCGTAGTCACACCGCTGCGGCCCAGCTTCCACACGGCCTGCATGGCTTCCCACATCGAGATGTCAACCGACTCGAAAATGTCGTCGTAGGACAGGAACTCGAACTCGAGCTGAACCTCCTGCTGACCGGGAAAGACGGCGAGGAGAGCGGTCTTCCAATCCTCCTTCCAGGTGCTGTTGCGATGATCGCCGAGACCGTGCACACCAAGAACCTTGAACTTCTTCATGCGTTGCCTCCCTCCAGGGTTGGGAAATTCACGAACAATGGCGCAGAAACATTCTGCTCCCGAGGGCATGACAATGCCATCGGGGCAAGAGACGATATTCTGAAGGAATTCGGGCTGTTTAACGGGGG
>CAZQJF010000108.1:0-7306 GCA_964593735.1 uncultured Streptomycetaceae bacterium
GCAACGATACTCGACGGCAAAGTGGGCATCGATACGTTTACCGACGTCATGGTGCAACGGCCCGAGGTACGTTCGCTGCTCAAGAAAGTGCGGCGTTACCGGATCGAGGACGGCAAGATGTATTCAGGCGCGGTCGGATACAACGATGTGATGGTGCGCACGACCGACGGCGAGTACAAGCAGCGCGAGAGCCGGGCGCCGGGCTCGCCGGACTGGCCGATGAGCGAGCAGGAGCGCGACGACAAGTTTCTCGATTGTGCGGGACGCCTGCTTGGCGGTATGGGCGCGCGGCGCGTGCTCGACCTCGCGGTTGGAGTCGGCTCGCTCGGCAACGTGGCGGAACTGGCGCGCTCGACCGTGCCGGCGCAGGAGGCCACGCGGCTGGAGAGTAAACCGGCCGGTACAGTCATGGCGAAGTGACGCTATTGGGACAACAGAAAAAATGCCCCCTCTGTGGCTCTAAGGAGTTCTCGACCGGCCTCCGCCGTTCAAATCGCTCCGACTTATATTGGGATATTGCTCAAGAAAACGATCGTTCCCTAACCTTGCACAGCTAGAACGAACGCGGCATTCCGAGCACGTGCTCGCCAATGTAGGAAAGAATCAGGTTGGTGGAAATGGGCGCGATCTGATAGAGCCTGGTTTCGCGGAACTTGCGCTCGACGTCGTACTCGGCGGCAAACCCGTACCCGCCGTGCGTCTGCAGGCAGGCGTTGGCTGCCTCCCACGACGCATTGGAACCCAGGAACAGCGCCATGTTCGCTTCCGCCCCGCACGGCTTGCCCGCATCGAACAGCGCCGCCGCCTTGTAGCGCATGAGGTCAGCGCCCTGCACGTTCACGTAGGCGCGCGCGATCGGGAACTGGATCCCCTGGTTCTGGCCGATCGGCCGGTCGAAAACCACCCGCTCCCTGGCGTACGCGGACGCCTTGTCGATGAACCAATAGCCGTCGCCGATGCATTCGGCGGCAATCAGCGTGCGCTCGGCGTTGAGACCGTCGAGTATGTACTTGAGCCCCCTGCCCTCGTCGCCGATCAGGTTCTCCGAGGGAATTTCCAGGTTCTCGAAGAACAACTCGTTCGTCTCCTGGTTTGCCATGTTGCGGATCGGCTTGACGGTGAGTCCTTTGCCCACGGCCTGCCGCAGGTCCACGATGAAAACCGAGAGCCCTTCCGATTTCCTCTTCACCTGCGCGACGGGGGTGGTGCGCGCAAGCAGGAGCAACAGGTCGGAATGCCGCACGCGCGAGATAAACACCTTCTGCCCGTTGACGACGTAGCGGTCGCCTTTTCGCACGGCGACCGTCGTCAGCTTGGTGGTATCGGTGCCGGCGGTGGGCTCGGTGACCGCCATGGACTGCATGCGCAGCTCGCCGCTCGCTATCCCGGGCAGGTACCGTTTCTTCTGCTCCTCCGAAGCGTGCCTGAGCAGGCATCCCATGACGTACATCTGGCCGTGGACCGCGCCCGCGAAGGCCCCGGAGCGGCTGATCTCCTCCAGTATGATCGACGCTTCGGTAACCGAGAGTCCCGATCCGCCGTACTCCTCGGGTACGAGCGCCGCGAGCCAGCCCGCCTCGGTGAGCGCCCTGACGAAGGCGTCCGGGTAGGCGCGATCCTCGTCCAGCTTGCGCCAGTACTCCCCATCGAAACGGCTGCACAGCTCGCGCACCGCATCGCGCAGATCAACGTGGGATACTTCGGCCGTGGGCGTTTTCATTGACGTGCCGCGCGAATGCTGGAAAATACAGGCGATTATACGGTTGGAAGCGGCGGACCGTTCCATAATATGAAGATCGAGAGAGGGGCCTGGTAAATGTACGTCGAGGACAGCAAGCGCCTCACCCTTGCCGGGGCGAGAAGGATGATGGATACCGTGACCGACAAGGCGCAGAAGGCCGGTCACACCGTCGCGGTCGCCATCGTGGACTCCGGCGGCCATGCCGTCCTGGTGCAGCGTATGGATGGCGGCCGCTTCCACACCGTGCACTCCTCCACCACGAAAGCCGTCTGTGCCGCCTCGAACAAGAGACCGACGACGGCCAAGGGCGCCGTGGGCCAGTCGCTCGATACCATGCACGCCCTCGGGCTGGCGCTGGCGGCGGGAGCGGAACGATGGACGGCGATGGAAGGCGGCTACCCGATCATCTTCGACGGCGTGTGCGTCGGCGGCATCGGCGTTTCCGGCGCCACGTGGGAACTGGACGACCAGCTTGCGCGCGAGGCGGTGGAAGCCATCGGCGCCACCTACAGGATCGACAAGGCGTGATTCGTTTCTCGTCACTCGTCTCTCGTTTTTGCACACGGCACGAGTAACGGACAACGAGCAACGAGTCACTCCTTCCGGTCAACGATAGGATCCTGCACGAATGGCGCCAGAACCGGTAAGAGTCGCATGTATCGGCATGGGCTGGTGGTCGGACGTGCTCGCGGACGCGATACAGCGCTCGGGCAAGCTCAAAATCCTCGCCTGCTACTCGCGCTCCGACAGCAAGCGCAACGCGTTCGCCACGAAATACGGCTGCGAAGCCGTTCCCACCTACCGTCACATACTGCGCGACCCCAACGTCGAGGCGATCATCAATACCACGCCCAACGACATGCATCTCACGACGACGCAGCCGGCAGCCCATGCCGGCAAGCACGTGTTTCTCGACAAGCCCATCGCCAATACGATCTCCGACGCCCGCGCAATTACCGAATCGTGCCGCAACGCCCGGGTCGTGCTCGCGCTCGGCTACCAGCGGCGCAGGGAGAATCATTTCCGCTGGGTGCGCAAGCAGATAGACGAAGGGGCTTTCGGCAGGCTCGTCAACGCCGAAGCGAACATCAGCCGCGACCGGCTGGGCAAGATCGACCTCACTTCCTGGCGCTACACGGCCGAGGGCATGCCGGGAGGCGTCATGCTGCAGATTGGCATCCACTACACCGATGTGCTCGAATACCTGGTCGGCCCGGTCAAATCGGTGAGCGGCAACCTCGCGCAACTCGTATTACCCGGGGACAACCCCGACGTCGCGAGCCTGGTTCTCGAGCACGAGAACGGCGCACTATCGACGTTGAACGCGAGCTACGCTTCGGCATCCGAGTATTACGTGATGAACGTCTATGGCAAGGAGGCCAGCGCATACTACGACTTGCACCAGGGCTTGAGATTTCTGAAACGGGGCAGCAATCGCGCGGAGCCGGTGCCGTGCCCGGACAATGACCCGATCGTGGAGGAGCTCGAGGAGTTCGCGGCCGCGGTGCGGGGACGAGGAAAACCCGAGATGGACGGCGAGCGATCCACGGCTTCGCTGGCGGTGCTGCTGGCCGGCATCAAGTCCGCCCGCGAGGGCCGCCGCGTTACAGTCGCCGAGATGCTTGATGAAGCGTGACGTGTGACTAACCTGTGACTAGAAGTGGTCTCAAAAACGTTGTTAGAGCCACAGATAAACACAGATAAACACAGATGAACACAGATAAAGCAATTCAGGCAGTGCACCAGGCCCTGAACAATATCCGTGTTTATCTGTGTGTATCTGTGGCTAATTCCCGCTTTTTTGATTTTTGAGATAGATTCTAGTGACTGTTGGCTCGTGACTGGTAAACCGCGGAGGAATGACCTCATGAACTCGACTTTCAGGTTCGTCAAATCGATCGCCGGCGCGGCGCTGATGGCTACCGCCGCACCGGCAGCAGCCCAGGATGTCCCGTATCCGACGCGCGGCAACGTGGAAATCACGGTGCTGTTCCCCGCGGGAACGTCGGCCGACGTCACCGCGCGCCTGCTCGCACAGGGCATGGCGAAGCAGCTTGGCGTGAATGTGCTCGCGGTCAACCGGCCCGGCGCGGGCGGGGCGATCGGCTACCGGTACGTCGCGGCGCAGAAGCCCGACGGTTATGCCCTCGTGTGGAACTCCAACTCGATCTCCACGACTTTTCATTCGGGCCAGCTCCAGTTCGACTACAAGGCCTTCGACCCCGTCGCCCGCGTGCTGCTGGAATCGGTCGTAATCGCGGTCCGCAGCGAAGCGAAGTGGAAAACGCTGAAGGAATTGATCGCTGATGCGAAAGCGCGGCCCGATGGGATCAGTGTCGCGAACTCGGGCGTCGGCAGCCATACTCATATTTCCGCGGCCGCGGTGTTCAGGACGGCATCCGCCCAGGTCACCGACGTACCCTACGCCGCGGCGCAGATCGTGCCCAACCTGATGGGCGGCCACGTCGATGCAGCGGTGCAGTTCCCCGCCGCGCTCGCGGCCAACGTACAGGCGGGAAAACTGCGCCTGCTGGCGACGCTGACCGCGCAGCGGGATCCCGCGTTTCCCGCAGTGCCGACTGCGCGCGAGCTGGGCATCGACGTGGCGCTCGACGCGTGGCGCGGAATCACGGTCCCCAGGGGCACGCCGCAGGCGGTGATCGCCGTCCTCGAGAAGGCGATACGCGACGCGGTGGAGACTCCGGAGTTCGCGGCAGCCAGTGGAAAACTCTACGCGCGGCCGGGTTTCCTTCCGGCGGCGGAGTTCGGCAAGCTGATCGCCGCGGAAGACGCGTATCTGGCGCGAATCATGGAGCAGGTAGGGCTGAAGAAGTCCCAGTGAACCGGCACAACACCGAACGGGGAGTTTTCGTTGAGCGAAGACAAGAGACCGCGCAGCTGGCCGCAGGACACCTACCGGGTTCTCAAGGAGGCGGGAATCAGGCAGGTCGCCTACGTCCCGGACTCCGGTCATAGCGAGCTCATCAGGACCTTCCATGCCGATCGGCAAGTCAAGACCGTCGTCCTCACCACGGAGGAGGAAGGCGTCGCGATGCTCGCCGGCGCCTGGCTGGGCGGCGAGCGCGGCGTGCTGCTGATGCAGTCCTCAGGGTCGGGCAATTGCATCAACATGCTGGGCACGATCGCGGAATGCCGGTTTCCCCTGCTGACGCTGATCACCATGCGCGGCCAGTGGGGCGAATTCAATCCGTGGCAGGTTCCCATGTCGCAAGCCACGGTGCCGGCGCTCACCGCAATCGGCGTCGTCGTGCAGGCGGTGGACGAAGCCGACAGGGTCGCGGAGACCGTGTCGGCCGCCGCACGGCTCGCCTTCAACACCGGCCGCGCCGTCGCCGTTCTCATCTCGCAGCGCATCACCGGCGCCAAGCAGTTCAAATGAAACACAAAAAAGCGACACTGGACAGACGCAAGGCGGTGGCCGGCATCCTGCAGAAGCGGGGCGACGCGCTGGTCGTGCCGGGCCTGGGAGCGCCGACCTGGGACACGGCCGCTGCCGGAGATCACGCGCTCGATTTCGCCAACTGGGGCGGGATGGGAGGCGCAGCGATGATAGGGCTGGGTCTAGCCCTGGCCCAGCCGCGCCGGCGCGTGCTGGTCATCACCGGCGACGGAGACATGCTGATGGGACTGGGCTCGCTCGCGACGATAGCCGTGCAGAAGCCGCGCAACCTGTCCGTGATCGTGCTGGACAACGAGGCCTTCGGCGAAACCGGCATGCAGGCGACTCATACCCGGTATGGCGTAGACCTGCCCGGCATGGCCAGGGCTGCGGGATTCCGCAGCGCCGCAACGATCCATACCTTATCCCAACTCCTGGCGTGGATCCCCCGGTTCTACCGCCAGCCCGGGCCGGTGTTCGCCTCGATCAAGGTGACCACCGAGCGCGTGCCCATGGTGCTGCCGCGACTGCGCGACGGCGTCGCGATCAAGAACCGCTTCCGCGAGGCGCTGCTGGGGCCGAAGGCCTATGAATAGAAAGTGATTCGTTGCTCGTTTCTCGTTGCTCGTCCTCGTAGTGACTGCGAAAGGAAAAACGAGTAACGAGAAACGAATCACCCCTTGTTGAAGGAGCCACAATGGATACCCCGACCGGCACGTTGACCAAATACCGGATGTTTGTGGGCGGCGAGTGGGTGGATTCCTCATCCGGGGAAACCTTTCCCAGCGACAATCCCTTTACCGGCAAGCCGTGGGCGTTGATACCGAAGGGCAATGCCCAGGACGCGGACCGCGCCGCCCGCGCGGCGCACAAGGCGTTCACTGCCGGGGAATGGCCCAGGTTGAACGCGTCGAAGCGCGGCGCGCTGCTGCGCAAGCTCGCCGATCTCATCGGCGACAAGGCGCGGGAGCTGGCGGAGATCGAAGTGCGCGACAACGGCAAGCTCTACGCCGAGATGAGCGTGCAGACCGTCTACATGGCTCAGTGGTATCACTACTACGGCGGGCTGGCCGACAAGATCGAAGGCGCCGTGATCCCGACCGACAAGCCCGACATGTTGAATTACACGCGGCACGAGCCGCTCGGCGTCGTCGCGGCGATCACGCCGTGGAACTCTCCTTTGCTGTTGACCGCGTGGAAGCTCGCGCCCGCGCTTGCCGCGGGAAATACCGTGGTGCTCAAGCCCTCGGAATACACCTCGGCCTCAGTGCTGGAGTTCATGAAGCTCGTGGAGCAGGCCGGTTTTCCGGCGGGCGTCGTCAACGTCGTGACAGGCTTCGGCGCGGAGGTCGGGATGCCGCTCGTCGAGCATCCTCTGGTCGCCAAGGTCGCGTTCACCGGCTCGGACCGCACCGGCACCCTCATCTACCAGAGCGCGGCCAAGGGGCTCAAGCGCGTGACGATGGAGTTGGGCGGCAAGTCTCCCAACATCGTGTTCGACGACGCCCACCGGGAGAACGCCGTGAAGGGCGTGATTTCCGGGATTTTCGCCGCAACCGGCCAGACCTGCATCGCCGGCTCGCGGCTGCTCGTGCAGGAGAGCATCCACGATGAGTTCGTCGAGAAGCTCGTCGCTTTTGCGAAGACCGCGAAAATGGGCAACCCGATGAGCGCCGACACGCAGGTCGGACCGGTCACCAATCCGCCGCAATTCAAGAAGATCCTCGACTATATCGACGTCGCAAAAGGCGAAGGAGCGAAGGCCGTGCTGGGCGGCGGGCGCGCCTCGCGTCCCGAGTGCGGCGACGGCTGGTTCGTCGAACCGACGATCTTCACCGGCGTGAAGAACTCGATGCGCATCGCGCAGGAGGAGGTCTTCGGGCCGGTGCTTTCCGTCATCCCGTTCAGGGACGAGGAAGAAGCCATCGCGATCGGCAATGATGTGGTTTACGGCCTTGCCGCCGGCGTCTGGACGCAGAACATGCGCCGCGCGCTGATGATGAGCGAGCGCCTGCAGGCGGGCACCGTGTGGGTCAATACTTACCGCGCGGTTTCCTACCTTTCGCCGTTCGGCGGCTACAAGCGGAGCGGGCTCGGGCGCGAAAGCGGACAGGACATGATCAAGGAATATCTGCAGACGAAGAGCGTCTGGATATCCACCGCGC
>CAZQJF010000108.1:7406-8520 GCA_964593735.1 uncultured Streptomycetaceae bacterium
ATGGCCAGGAAAGCAACGAAGTCGAGCGGCAATATCTTTCTCGATCTGGGACTTCCTCCCCACGAAGCGGAAGTGATGCTGCTGCGCGCCAAGCTGGCGGAAGCCCTGCGAGTCTGGATGGAACGCGAGGAACTAACGCAGGCGGAAGTTGCGAAACGCCTGGGCATCACCCAGCCCCGCGTATCCGAGATCGTTCGTGGCAAGGTGGAACTGCTATCTCTGGACTACCTGGTCGGGCTGTGCGCCAAAGCGGGCATTCCCGTCGGCCTGCGACTGGCAGCCTGATGAAATGTCACTCTGCCCCGGTATACCTGCCTTAGCTGCCCAATGGATCTATCGCCTGAGTTGGTAGGCACAGTGATTTGGGAGCTACGGTTCATTCGTTGGCTCTTGATACTTCTCCTACTTGTCGTCATTTTGTTTCTCATCGGTTTCGTTGCCTACAACAGAGCAGCTGGCGGTTTGGCTGAAATTTTACGAAAACAGTATCAGGACAAGAAAATAGAGAACGAGCTCGAGACCTTGTTATCCCAAGGTTCAGCTCGAGAGGCAAAGTTTGCCGCAATCGAATGGATTGCTCGACAACCCAAGCAACCACACTGCCACTGGTACCTTGCAAAAGCCCACTATCAGTTAGGGGAATTTGTCGAAGCCAGGAGGGTATTTCAGACTCTGATGAGGATTGCGCCGGACTGGGAAAATGCTGTTGGTCCGTGGTTGGATCGAGTGGACAAAGAATTACAATCTGGACCGAAGATTGTTAAGTAGTGAGTATGGTAACTTTTAGCGCCAGAGACGATGTAGGACGAGTGAAACATATTTTTCGTCACTCCCGCGCAGGCGGGAATCCAGAACTGCTTGATTTTTCGATTTGTCGGACATTGTCTTTCTGGGCTCCCGCCTTCGCGGGAGCGACGAACCGTTTCGCATCAAGCTGCTGGACATAGATAAACGAGATTGACATGAGCACATCACTACACGCTGCCTGCAAGATCGAAGCCGACCTGGGACACGGAAAGAAGGGATACCTGTACTCCCTGCACGCGTTCGAGAAGGAAACAGGGGCCCGCATTTCGCGGCTGCCCGTCTCGATACGCGTCGTCCTCGAATCGCT
>CAZQJF010000109.1:0-8506 GCA_964593735.1 uncultured Streptomycetaceae bacterium
ACTACGACCAAGAACAAGCAGCTCAACTTCCTCCAGCACATCAAGACACTGCTCAAGATCAACGGGCGCGCTGCGGTAGTCGTGCCGGACAACGTGCTGTTCGAGGGCGGTGCAGGGGAGACCGTCCGACGCAATTTGCTCAAGCAGTTCGACGTGCACACCCTACTGCGGTTGCCGACTGGCATCTTCTACGCGCAAGGCGTCAAGGCCAATGTGCTGTTCTTCGATGCCAAGCCCGCGCAAGAGGGCGCTTGGACCAGCAGGCTCTGGGTCTACGACCTGCGCACCAACATGCATTTCACGTTGAAGACCAATCCGCTCAAGCGTGTCGACCTCGACGAGTTCGTCCAATGCTACAACCCTGCGAACCGGCATGAACGCAAGGAAACGTGGTCCGCGAAGGGCAACCCCCACCCCAACCCTCCCCCTGCTCAGGGGGAGGGAGTCAGTGAGGAGGGCCGCTGGCGCTGCTTTACGTACGAAGAGTTGGTCAAGCGCGACAAGCTCAATCTCGACATCTTCTGGCTCAAGGACAAAAGCCTCGAAGACTCGGACAATCTCCCCGAGCCCGACGTGCTCGCGCAGGAGATCGTGGATGACTTGCAGACGGCGCTCGATCAGTTCGCCGCAATAGCAGCAGAGCTCAAGCGATAAGGAAAGAATCGTCCGCCTTGATCTGTGTGTATCTGCGTGTATCTGTGGCTCAAATGCTCTTGACCTAGTTCGCATGTCTCTGCGGCCGTGAATCGTGTTGCTTTCCGTGTATTCCGTGTGTTTCCGTGGCTGATTGGGTTTTATCGGCGGCCATCGGCGGCCATCGGCGGTTTAGTTGCCTTCCGTGGATTCCTCTGAAGCAGCCGCGATTATTGTTGGATGTTGGTAGAATTTGGAGCAGCAACGAGCAGGAGTCCACATGGCATTGAAGCTCAAGGGCGTGATGCAAAGCCCCGTAACGCCGCTCAAGGAGGATTTCAGTCCCGACCTGGAAACCTTCGAGAAGCTGCTGGACTTTCACGTGCGCACCGGCGCGACGGCCATTTCGTGGCCGCACCACAAAGGCGAATCGCTCAACCTCACGATCGCGGAGCGCAAGGCGTTCGCGGAGGTCGCGGTCAAAGTGGTGGCGGGACGCATCCCGGTATCGATACACGTGAGCGCCCTCGCCGTGGAAGACTCCATGGACCTGGCGCGGCACGCGCAGAAGATCGGCGCGGACGCGATCATTGCGATCACGCCGTATTTCTGGAATCCCTCAATCGAGGCGATCTACGATTATTTCGTCCGGTTGGGCACCGAGATCGATCTGCCGCTCATCGCGTACAACTCCCCGAGCTATCTCGATGGCGTGGAATTCACCGGCGACCTGACCCGGCGGCTGATCGAGCGTCTGCCCAACTTCATCGGCATGAAGGAGGCGAGCTTCAACAGCGAGAAGTACCTCGAGATCGCCCGCGTGGCGCTCGCGCTGCGGCCGGATTTTGCGATGATCTCGGGGGTGGAGTTTCTCGCCCCGGCCATCCCTCTCGGCGGCGCGGGATCGTACTCGTCGGCCGGCGCGATCTGCCCCAACCTGTGCGTAAAGCTCTACGACGCGTGCGTAGCCGGCGAAAGCGTGAAGGCCCGGGAGCTCCAGTTCAAGCTGCAGCAGCTCTGGGACCTGTTCCGCGACCAGTATCCCTCGTCCCTGAAGGGCGGCATGGTCCTCATGGGGCGTCCCGTCGGCCCGACCCGCCCGCCGCTGCCCACGGCTACCAGGGAGCGCCAGGCCCACATCGGCAGGCAGCTCGAGGAGCTGGGGATCATGGAGACGGAGCCGCATGGGTGGTAGGAAAGGCAAGGATGAAGGATGAGGGATGAGGGATGATCCCCGCAGTGCGGAGAACCGATGCCAGGTCATCCTTCCGCCTTCATCCTTCATCCTTTGATATTCGATAGTCGGTCCGTTCAAGAATAGAGATCAATTGATGCGTAATTTCGTCCCGGGCTTGGTGCACACCCCCGTCACCCCGTTCACGCGCGAACGCGCGATCGATTGGAGTCTTTACGGCAAGCTGATCGATTGTCATCTCGCCCACGGCGCCGAAGCGCTGGCGCTCCCCATGCACGTCGGCGAGTCGGTAAGCCTCTCCGACGAGGAGCAGCACAAGCTCGTGACTTTCGCCATCGAGCGGGTGAAGGGGCGCGTGCCGGTCATCGCCCACGTCAGCGACTCGGGGACGAGCATAGCGGTGTCGCGCGCGGTCAGGGCGCAGAAGGCCGGAGCGAAAGCGGTCGTGATGACCACGCCCTATTACTGGACGCCGCCGCCCGCGATGCTGCTCGAGCATTTCGCGCAGGTCGGCGCCGCGGTGAACTTGCCCTTCTACGTCTGGTTCGCGCCGGAGGACATGGCCGGTCCGAAGGTCACCACGGAGCTGGTGCTGAAGCTGATCGAGCGGCTGGAGAACTTCGCGGGCGTCGTGGATTCCAGCCTGGACTGGCAGTTCCAGATCAACGTGCTTTCGAACGCGCAGCGCGTGCGCAGTGACTTTCAATTGCTGTCCGGCACGGATTACATGGTTTCGGCGGCAGCGAATGGCGCGACCAGCTTCTTCTCGCCGCTTTCAGGCGTTGCCCCGCAGCTCGTGCGCCGGCTCTACGATACCTGCCGCAAGGAAAAGTATTTCGACGCGCGCGAGATGCAGAACCAGATGGCCGGGCTGTACCAGGTCGTCAAGGGCGGCGGATTCGGCGGGCTGAAGTCGGCGCTGCGGGCGATGGGGCGCGACTGCGGCGATCCACGGCCGCCGCATGACGTATTGCGCGAAGTCGATCACGGCCGGCTGGCGGAGCGCCTGCACGCGCTGCCGGCGCTCGCTGCGGAGCCGCGGGGCTGGTGAGATTGTGACCGCCGCGCCTGAGCTTATCGGCGATTGGTCGAGGACCCAGGAGAGAGCGCACAACTACCAAGGGAGAAAACCATGATTCTTGAAGTCGCGATCATGAAAGTGAAGCCGGAGGAGATGAAGGAGTTCGAGGCGGTCTTCCCGCAGGCAGCGGCGGTCTCCGCAAGCTGCAAGGGATACATCTCGCACGAGATGCAGCGCTGCGTCGAAACCAGGGGAAAATATTTCTACCTGATACGCTGGGAAAGCGTCGAGGCGCACGAAGTCAACTTCCGCCAGACCCCCAAGCGCCAGCAGTTCCGCGACCTGATCGGGAAGTTCTGGGCGGAGCCGCCGTTCGCCGAGCATTTCGAGCCGATTACGAAGGATCGCATCTGACGGACAGCGGCGGACGGGCAGCGGCGCGCTGGTTAGCGTATCCCGCGCCGTCCGGATTTCGCAACAACGATCAACAACGGATCTGCCGGAGGAGAAAAGCATGTCGGATAGAGGACTTTGGGTAACCTGGTACGACCTGCCGGGGAAGGACCGTGAAGCGCATCTCGCCTGGCTGCACGGGACCTACATTCCCAGGATACTGAAGAGGCCGGGATTGCTTCATGCGGCTCACTACGCGAACGCCGGGGTCCCGCCGGTTCCTCATCTGAAACACACGAAGGATGCGTCGATCCCGGCGGGGAACGAATACGTCCTCATCTTCGGGGCGGAATCCCCCTACGCCTTTACCAGGGGCTGGGAGTCTTTCGCCAAGGGTGCTCCCAGCAAGCTGGACGAGGGACTGACCGCGGAAGACCGGAAGATGCTTGCGATGCGCAGCGGGGAGCGCGTCGCTTTCCTCACCGAAGAGGCCAAAGCGGACGGGCCGGAAGCGGGAAAGCGGGAAGGCAAGATGACGCTGGCGCCCTGCATACAGCTCGGCAGCTTCAACGCGGAAGGCGTGGAGGACGAGCTGATGTCCTGGTACGGGGACTGGCGCATACCCGCGCTCTCGAAGCTGCCCGGTTGCATGGCGATACGCAAGCTGGTTTCCGTTTCCGGATGGGCCAAGCACATCGTCCTCTACGAATTCTCCTCGTACGAGGAGCGGGACAAGCACCTGCCCACGTTGAGGACGCTGTATCCCGAGGCGGTTGCGTGGACCAACGAATTCACACCGAAATTGCTTCATGCCCCCCAGTCGCCGGTCGTGTGCCGCCGGTTGTGGCCGCCGATAAAGTGACGTAGAGAGAAAAATTAGCCACGGAAACATACGGACACAAGCACATAACAGTTTGTTGAAATTCGCCGTTCGCGCTGAGCGTAGCACGGCAGGCGCGGAGTCGAAGCGTCCCAAGCGTCTGATTGCACGCCGTTCATATTTCGACTCCGCTTCGCTACGCTCAACACGAACGGCTCTACGAGATTTTCAACCTGACAAGGGCGCGCAACAAAATGGCAAGCACAGGCAGGCTTTCCGGAGCGGTAGCGATCGTTACCGCGGCCGGGCAGGGGCTCGGGGAAGCGATCTCGAAGATATTCGCCCGCGAGGGCGCTTCGGTGGCCGTCACCGACATCAATCTCACTGAAGCCCAGCGGGTGGGCGCGGATATCGAGGCCGCGGGAGGGCAGGCGCTCGTGCTTCAGGCCGACGCCACGCGCGCCCAGGAAGTGAAGGGCATGGTTGCGAAGGTGCTGGAGCGCTGGAAGACCGTGGACGTACTGGTGAACGCGGCCGGCGGCTTTCACCGCTTCGCTCCCATCACCGAGATCTCGGAAGAGGAGTGGGACCGCGTCATCGAGGTCAACCTCAAGACCACGTTTCTGTGCTCGCAGGCGGTCGCTGCGGTCATGATGGAAAAGAAGAAGGGCCGCATCATCAATATCGCGTCGGGGGCCGGGCTCGGCCCCAATCCGCACGCGCCAACCTATCTGCCCTATGCGGCAGGCAAGGCGGGGGTGATCGGCTTCACCAAGGTCCTCGCCCGGGACCTGGGCGTCTATGGCATCACCGTGAACGCGATCGCGCCGGGAACGACGCTGACGCCGCGGGTGAGGAAGGTTCGCGACGCGGCCAGCATAGAGAAGCTCATCGCAACCAATCCCATGAGAGCGCTGGTTGAGCCCGAAGACACGGCGGAGGCCGTGCTGTTCCTCGCCTCGGACGCGAGCCGCTACATCACCGGCGTGACCCTCAACGTCAACGCGGGCAACATGATCTAGGAATGTGCGGGACTTCGTCCACGCACATTCCTTGGATAAGGATCGAATGGTGCTTCTTAGCTCACGGGCGCTCTTGTTGCTGCTGGGGGCCGCGATCATTCCGCCCGCGGCGTGGGCGCAGCAGTACCCGACCCGGCCCATCCGGATGCTGATCCCGCAGCCGGCCGGAGGCACCATGGATACCGTTGCCCGTGCCGTGTCCGATCCCGTATCTCGCGCCCTCGGCCAGAACATCATCATCGATAACCGCAGCGGAGCAAACGGCATCATCGCCGGGGAGACGCTCGCCAAGGCGGTGCCGGACGGACATACGCTGCTGTATACATCAGCCTCGCTCGCCAACAATCAGCTCGTCCACAAGAAGCTGCCGTTCGACGTAACGCGGGATTTCGCGCCCGTCACGCTGGTGGCAAGCCTGCCGGGTTACCTGATCCTGGTCCATCCGCAGCTCGCGGCGCAATCGGTGCGGGAGCTGATCGAGTTGAGCAAGAACACGCAGAAACCGGTGTTTTACGGATCGAGCGGCGTCGGCAACAGCCAGCACCTGCTGGGCGAGCTCATCAATGCCCGCACCGGCGCGAAGCTCTCGCACGTGCCGTACAAAGGCTTCGCGCTGATCATCAACGCGGTCATGGGTAACGAGCTCCAGGTTGCGTTCGGGTCGCCGGTCACCGTCGTCGCGCACATCAAGGCCGGGCGGCTGCGCGCCCTGGCGTACACCGGCGCAAAGCGTTACGTCGGCACGCCCGACGTGCCCACGGTGGCGGAGTCCGGCATTCCCGGCTTCGTCTACCAGGCATCCTGGCACGCGATGTTCGCGCCGGCCGCCACGCCGCCGGCGATCATCACGCGGATACGCGACGAAGTGAGCAAAGCCGTCCACGCGCCGAAAATGCGCGAGCGCCTGGAGGCCGGCGGTCACGTGGCAATCGCGGGCACACCGGCAGAGCTCAGGGACTTCCTGAAGACCTACCTCAAGGACACGGCGGAGCAGATGCGGATTGCGGGGGTAAAACCCGAGTGATGGCCGTCGCGCGCCATGCTTCGACGCCCATCACTGATGCCTTTTCGCTTTGCGAAAAGGCGGGAACGTATCTGCCGACGGTAAAGGGACTATGAAGCTATATTACATGCCCATCTCCGGGAATTCGTACAAGGTCCGGATACTGCTTTCCCTGTTGAACGTGCCGCATGAAAAGATCGTGCTCAAGGGCGGCAGCGAAAAAGAGCACAAGCGGCCCGAGTTCCTCAAGCTGAATCCTCGCGGCGAAGTGCCCGTGCTCGAAGACGACGGCACGGTCCTCTGGGACTCGGCGGCGTGCCTGGTCTACATCGCCCGCAAGCACGGCGGCGAGCAATGGTTCCCGAGCCCGCCCGCGGATATGGCGCAGGTCATGCAGTGGGTCGCGCTCGCCGGCAACGAGATCCAGTTCGGCCTGCAGTACGCGCGCCGCGGCGTCCTGCAGGATCGCTGGACGGCGGGCACGCTGGAGCAGGGGCATGCGTTGGGGCGCGTGGCGCTGAACGTGCTGGAGACACGGCTCAAGGACAACGACTGGCTCGCGCTGGGCCGCCCGACCATCGCGGACGTTGCGTGTTTTCCGTACATCGAGAGCGCGCCGGAAGCGCGCTTGCCGCTCGATCCGTATCCCGCCGTCCGCGCCTGGCTCGCGCGCTGCAAGGCGCTGCCCGGCTGGGCCGAACGCTAGACGAACTAGCCACAGATAAACACAGATAAACACAGATAAGATCAAGAGCAAACGAGAAACACATGAGTCCGCACGCCTGCTCGTCGCCTCCGTGAAAGGTAAAGTTCACTCTGCTCGCCCGCCGGGAGGAGTATTGAAGTATCTGTGTTCATCTGTGTTTATCTGTGGCTGAATGATTTGCCGAGGAGTGTAAGTGGGTAGAAGAACTGTATTCATAACCGGAGCGTCGCAAGGCATAGGCGCCGAGATCGCCGTCGCCTTCGCACGCGACGGGTTCGACGTGGCGGTCTCGTCCACGCGTCGGGAGAAACTTTCCGGGGTCGCATCCCGGATCGAGGCCGCCGGCGCGCGGGCGGTCACCGTCCAGCTCGACGTGCGCTCCCACGCGAGCATAGAGCAGGCGATGTCCGAGGCGGTCGCAGGCCTGGGCCAGGTCGACGTGCTGATCAACAACGCCGCCGTGGCGCTGAAGAATGCCGCGCTGGATATCACGCCGGAGGAATGGGATACGATGATCGGCACCGACCTCACGGGCACCTTTTTCGTGACCCAGCAGATGGGCCGGCACCTCGTCGCGCGCCGCAGTCCCGGCTGCATCATCAGCATTGCTTCCACCCACGGGCTGGTGGCGCTGGAAGACCGGCTCGCCTACGGCGTCGCCAAGGCGGGCGTCATGCACATGACGCGCATGCTGGCGTACGAGTGGGCGGAGCACGGCATAAGGGTCAACGCCATTGCGCCGGGCCGGGTGAACACGGCTTCGCGCGAGATTTCACTGTCCCAGGCCGGGTTCCGCGAAAAAATGCTGGGCCGGGTGCCGCTGAAGCGGTTCGCCGAGTCCCACGAAGTCGCGTCGGCGGCGAGCTATCTGGCGAGCCCGGCGGCGGAATACATTACCGGGCAGACGCTGGTGCTCGACGGCGGATTGACGGCGTATTGACGCGGCTTTTCGCGGCGTCAATACGCCGTCAATAAATTGACCGGTTCCCGGTCAGATACCTGACAATATTGGCGTCTCTCACCAAGAATTGACGCGCGTCAATTCTTGTCGTCGACGAATTTCTGGTTCCAGTGCTGGCCGTCGCAGAACGGCTTGTTCTTCGATCCGCCGCAGCGGCAAAGCGTGTAATGCTCCGTGGAGGTGCCTTCCCCCCAGGCGGTGTCCCGGAGTTCCGGGCCGCCGGTGATCACGTAAGGCCCGTTCGGCGCAACGAAGATCGCGGGCTCGTTCTCGCGGTCGCGATGCTCGACGCCGTCCATCGAATAGCTCAACGCTCCCGAAGGACATTTCCGGATCGTCGCCGCGATCTCGTCCCGGGTCGCGACTGCCGGGTCGATCCAGGGTTCCTTGCCCATCCGGAAGACCGAGGGCAGTCCCTCGGAACAGTAACCGGCGTGAGCGCAGATTCCGCGGTTGTCGTGGATGGTGATGCCGCCACCGGCGTAGTTTTCCCGCTTGTCCGGGACTCGCCCGTCCACCCTGGCAGAAGAGAAGCCGATTTTCTTGTGCGTGCCATCGCAGAACGGCTTGTTCGCCGATCCGCCGCACCGGCACAGCCACATCGTCGGCTTGATTTCGATCGGTCCCTTTCCATTGCTGAAATTCAGCAGGTCTTTCACCTGGTAGGGGCCGTCGGGGCCCGGCGTGATCACCGGCCTGACTTTGATGCTGGAGGACATATGATCACCCTTTGCGGTTATCTTTCCCTCACG
>CAZQJF010000110.1:0-6587 GCA_964593735.1 uncultured Streptomycetaceae bacterium
GATGGCGCGCGGCTCGACGGCATGACGAACCACGCGCGGCACCAGGGAGTCGCGGCGCGGGCCGAACCGGTACAGCTCGCCCGGGACCTCGACGCGGCGCTCGAGGGTCTGGAAGAGCCGGGCCTGCTGTTGATCCTCGACGGCGTCACGGACCCTCACAATCTCGGCGCGTGCCTGCGGGTCGCGGACGCGATGGGGGTACACGCGGTCATCGCACCCAAGGACCGGGCAGCGGGCATCAACCCCACCGTGGAAAAGGTCGCAAGCGGCGCGGCCGACACCGTGCCCTTCCTGGCGGTGACCAATCTCGCGCGCACCATGCGCGAGCTGCAAGAACGGGGCATCTGGTTGATAGGCGCCGATCAGGACGCCGATCGTGATCTGTATTCGATCAAGCTGGAAGGACCCATCGGATGGGTGCTGGGCGCGGAGGGCGAGGGCATGCGCCGCCTGACCCGGGAAACCTGCGACGAACGGGCCCGCATCCCCATGATGGGGACCGTCGAGAGCCTCAACGTTTCGGTTAGCGCGGGTATTTGCCTTGCCGAAACGCGCCGGCAACGGGGTAAGCGGGAGACAAAAGTTAAATAAAATCATACAATAGTCGTGGTTTCCTCAAAACGGCCAGAAGAAAAAACGGCAGTCCGGACATATAGGACAGGGATGGCGAAACGGATGTACCGGGTAGCCCGGCGGCTTGTGGCCGCGGGGCTGGTGCTGCTGTCTATTGGCGTCAGGGCCCAGCAGCCGGAAGAAGTAGCTGCGCCGCGCTTCGACATCGACCGCTACGTCATCGAGGGGAATACCCTGCTGTCGGAAAGGGAGATCCAGAGCGCGTTGGCGGCCTACACCGGAAAACAAAAGGATTTTGGGGACATCCAGCGGGCCCTCGAAGCACTGGAACAGGGCTATCGCGTCGCCGGGTGGGGTGTAGTCCAGGTAACGCTGCCCGAGCAGGACATCACCCAAGGCTTGGTGCGGTTTCGCGTGATAGAGGCGCGTCTCGGCAAGGTGATCGTCGAAGGAAACCGGCATTTCAATGTCGAGAACGTGCGCCGCAGCGTACCCGCCTTGCGCGAAGGAACGACGCCGAACTCGCGCGCGACGGCGAAGAATCTCCAGGTAGGTTCCGAGAATCCCGCAAAGCAGACGACCGCCCTGCTGCGGAGCGGCGAAAAAGAAGGCGAAGTCGACGCGGTGGTCAAGGTGACCGACGAAAAGCCGTGGAAAGTCAGCGCCACGCTCGACAATACCGGCTCGACGCAGACGGGCAGGTACCGCGCGGGTATCGGGTTTCAGCACGCCAATTTCTTCAATCGCGACCACATGTTGACGGCGCAGTACATCGGCTCGCCGGGGTACTGGGAAGAAGTGAAGATCTTCGGCGTCGGTTACCGCGTTCCGCTGTATGCGCAGGGCGCATCGCTGGACCTCATCGGGGGCTATTCGGACGTAAATTCCGGCACCGTGCAGAATCTTTTCACCGTGAGCGGCAGCGGCACGATAGGCGCGCTGCGCTACAACCAGCACCTGCAGCGGCTCACCGATTACGAGCACAAGATCGTCTATGGAGTCGATTACCGCGCCTACCAGAACCGGGTCATCGCGTCGGGGACCAACACGGTGCCGGACATCACCGTGCACCCGGTCAGCGTTTTCTACTCGGGCATCTACCGCACCGAGGGCAGCGAGTTGAATTTTTATCTATATGCCGCCCAGAACGTGTTTTCCGGCGGCAACGATGCCGGCGACAGCACCTTCAAGGCGCCGGGAATGCGTGAAAACGCGAAGGCGGCTTATCGTCTTTACCGCTATCAAGCGGCCTACAGCCGCGTTGTGCAGCGTGACTGGCAGGTACGCGCGCTCGTGAGCGGGCAGTACTCCGACGACGCCTTGATCCCCAGCGAGCAGTTCGGCATCGGGGGAGCCGACACCGTGCGCGGGTTTCTCGAGCGCGAAGCTTCCAACGATCGCGGCTACCGCGGCAGCCTCGAGGTGTACAGCCCCGACCTGGGAGAGGCGTTCGGTTTCAAGGATGTCCGCTCCCGGGCGCTGGCATTTTTTGACACCGGTTCGTTACGGCGGAACAAGGCCCTGCCCGGCGAGCCGACCCATCAGTCCATTTCCAGCGCCGGCGTGGGATTGCGTCTCGCCGTGGGCAGATTCATGAGCGCGCGGCTCGATTTCGCGCAGGTGCTCGACGGCGGCGGCGCTCAGCGCAAGGGCGATCAGCGGCTGCATTTCAGCCTGTCACTGGTGCATTGAACCATCGGCGTGCAGTCGAGTGCATTGCAAAACGCTGGTTTCCGCGGATGTCCGTGAGATTTGGCACGGTTTCCACGCCGCATTAATTCCCCCGCGTATGTTTCTGTTGCGCAAAGGCATATATAATCGCTGGATCAACGCCTCATTGGGGGGCGGGCACGAAACTTGCTGCATAGATGAGATCTTGAATGGGGGTTAGTTATGGCCAAGACTGATATCCGCCGCAATCCGCAACCGAAGCTGATTGCGCTCGCCGTAGCAGGGTGCTTTGCAGCGGGGACGGCGCTGGCAAATCCTTCCGGCCATACCGTGGTCAGCGGGCAGGTTACGGTAAACCCCATGGGGAATCTGCTGCAGATTACGAATTCCCCCAATGCGATCATCAACTGGCAGTCGTTCTCCATCGGGTCGAACGAGATCACCCGCTTCATACAGCAGTCCGGTTCCAGCGCAGTATTGAACCGTGTCACCAGCCAGGATCCCTCCCGGATACTCGGTACTTTGCAGTCGAAACTGAGCGACGGCGTGACGACGGGCGGGCGCGTCTTTCTGATCAACCCCAACGGCATCGTGTTCGGCGCCGGATCGCAGATCGACGTGGGAGGGTTCGTCGCCTCCACCCTGGGCATGAGCGATTCGGATTTCCTGAACGGGCGCATGCGCTTCACCGACGGGCTGGGAAAGGCCGTCGAAAACTACGGCAATATCGGCACCACTGGCGGCGGCCATGTTTACCTCGTCGGAGCCGCCGTCACCAACAGCGGGATCATCACTACCCCCAACGGCGAAGTCGTGCTGGCGGCGGGTAACCGCGTCGAACTCGTGAATCCGGGCACGCCGAATCTGCGGGTCGAGATCGTGGCGCCTGACAACCAGGCGCGCAACCTTGGACAGATCGTCGCGGATTCTGGCCGGGTGGGTATTTACGCGGGACTTATCAATCATAGCGGCAAGATCCGCGCGGACGGCGCGCAGACCACGGCAGACGGGAGAATCGTACTCAGGGCCACGAAGAACGCGACACTGGAAGCGGGTAGCGTCACGACCGCCAACGGGCGAAAAGGCGGGACGATAGAGATCCAGTCGGGCGATACCACCCTGGTTGCCGGCAAAGTGGAAGCCACGGGCAGCGCGGGCAAGGGCGGCACGGTGCACGTGCTCGGTGAACAGGTCGGGCTGGTAGGCGACGCGAGCATAGACGTTTCCGGCGCCACCGGCGGCGGCACCGTCCTCGTCGGCGGCGACTTCCAGGGCAAGAACCCCGCGGTGCAGAATGCCCTGCGCACCGTAATCGGCTCGAACGCGTCGGTCGCGGCCGATGCAATCACCAGGGGCAACGGCGGCAAGGTGATCGTGTGGTCGGATGAAATGACGCGCGCCTACGGCGCCATCAGCGCGCGCGGCGGGCGCAAGTCGGGCGACGGCGGATTCGTCGAAGTGTCGAGCAAGGGGTGGCTGGATTTCCAGGGCACAGCGGACACCCGCGCGCCCCAGGGCAAGACGGGCACGCTGCTGCTCGATCCGAACGACGTTCAAATCGTCAATACGGTTGCCGGCGGTGAAGGAGGATTCTCGGGAGGCAGCGGCGGATCTCCGTTCATCTTCAACGGCTCCGGCTCCTCCGCATCGCAAATCACGTGGAGCACGATCGAAGGGAACCTGGACTCCGCCGACGTGATCATCACGACCAGCGGCCCGGGACCGATGCCCGGCAACATAACGGTCGTGAACGATTCACCGATACTCAACAGTTCGAACAAGCTGCAACTGGTCGCGAAAAACGATATAGACGTCAACGGGAGAATCAGGAACGACGGCAGCGGCGAGATCCACATGTTCGCCGGCTGGAATGAAGCCGATGCGGTAAATCCGTCGGTCAACAACAATGGGGTCATCAATCTCAACGCGCCCGTCCGCACGAGCGGCAACGTGGTGCTGGTGGCCGGCCGCTCGATCAATCAGGCAGTGGGAGCGCCGGTAACCGCGGACACCCTGTGGGCCGAAAGCGTTTTCCGAAATGTAAACATGCACCTTGCTCCAAACACCGTTACCACGCTGGCAGGCAGGTCGGGTGACCTCTTCGAAGAAGGCAGCACTTTCCGGTTCAGGAACGCGCAATCGTTGACAATCGGATCGTTCCCCTCGCGCGGTTCCGGCGTCCGGGTCGATGGCGGCGAAGGCAACGCTCTGGCTCGGATTACGACCACGGCCGGTAGTCTGACTCTCAACCAACAAGTGACGGCACAGAGCATGTTGGGTGAGGCGACCGTAGAACTGACCGCGGCGAACGCGTTGAATATAAACGATTTCGTCGAGGCGAACGGCGGCATTAGCAAGGCGGCTACCATCAGGTTCACCGCCGGCGCCGGCGGTATCCGGGTCGACGGGGGAGAGGGCATCAGGGCCGATGGCGGCAACTACCAGATCGAAGATGGCATAAGCGGCCCGGGCGGCGCGGCGACCATCACGATGAAGACCACCGGTGGCGGCGACGTTCTGATCAGGAATACAGAGGTCGAGGCGGACGGCGGATACGGCCTCAACGACAACGGCGGCGCGGCGAAGGTCGAATTTACTTCCGCTGGCGGCATCACGGTCGAAGGAACAGGTTCGTTTACGGAAGTCAAGGCGGACGGTGGATCGGCTGGAGCTAGCGGCGGGGGCACGGGCAGCGGGATCGGCGGCGCGGCGTCCGTCAAGTTCGACACCGGCGGCCCTATCAACGTGACTAATGCCGACGTCGTGGCGACGGGCGGCGCTACCGACTCCACGACCGCGAGCCACGCGGGCGGAGCGGCATCGATCACTTTCGTCGCCGACGGCAGCATCAACGTGGAAAACGCCATTTTTAGCATCGAGGCGCTGGGCGGTAGCGCGGCCGCGGGCCGCGGGGGCGACAGCCTGATTGATTTCAGTGCCGGGGGCGCTACTAACATCAATAACAGCACCGCTCGAGCCAGAGGCGGCATGTCGACCGGCGCCGAAGGCTCGGCCGGCGGGTCGGGCCGCATCGTCATGCGCTCGGACGGCACCTTGACGATCGAAGGCTTCAGCGAGGTTGAAGCAGTGGGTGGAACATCAAACTCCGGAAAAGGCGGATTGGGCGAAATATCCGCGACCGCCGGTAACCTGATCGTCCGTGGCGCCAGCACCGTCTCCGCCGACGGGGGTGAAGGCAGAGCGTCCTCCTCCGGGCGCGCAGGCGGCGCCGGGAAACTCAGTTTCCTGACCCCTGGCAATATCACCGTGGCCGGCGCGGAAGGCGGCGTGGCAGTTGGGGCGTTTGGCGGCAACGGCAAGGTCGGTGGGGATGCCGACACGGTGTTCGCGGCCGGCGGCGCCATCTCCATCGAGGATACGAACCGCACTCTGACTTCGGACAATGGCAAGCTGCAAGGTCAGGGAATATTCGCCGTCGCTGGCGAGGGCCTGCACGATGGGGCAACGGGAGGCAGGGCGAGCAGCGGGATGGCGGCTGACGGAAGCGTCTCCATCGCTCGCAGCCACATAGAAGCCATTGCCGGGGCCGCCAACGTGGTGGACGGCGTCGGCGGGACTGCCGGGCTGGGGATCAACTCCCGCGATGGAAGCATCACGATAGTCGGCGCGGCCCCGGGCACGGTCGAGGTTATGGGCGGTTTAGGCCAACTCCAGGGCGGCAGTGCCGAGGGGAGCCTGGTGGCGGCGGGCGATGTTTCGGTGACTGGCGAATTCATCGGTGTCTTCGGCGGCAGCGCCAGTACTGGATCGGGCGGGACTTCCACGTTCGCGGTCGGAGCGGGCGGCAACGTACATTTCCTGGACACTCGTGTCGACGCGTTTTCGGGCCCCAGCGCGAATGCGGTGATAGGGTTCCTGGCCGGTGGCAGCATCACCGTTGAACAATCGGAATCGTCCATAAGTTCGAACAGCATTCACGCATTTGCGGGCTCGGGCGCCGCCGACCGTCCGGGCGGCAGCAGCAGCATCCATTTCAAGGCTGTTACGGGCAATATCGACATCATCAACGAGGACGTGATGTCTCTGGCCGGCAGTTCATTCGCCGGCGCCGGCGGCAACGGCACGATAGTCTTCGACGCGGCGGTTGGTATTTCGAGCCGCGACAGCCATGTTGAAGCGGCGGGCGGTTTCGGCCAGACGGCCGGCGGAAAAGGCAGCATAAGCTTTTCGGCGCGCGACCGCATCGAGATCACGTCATTCGTCGGGGGCGGGACGACGACGACCCCGGAGCAGACGGTCCTGGCGAGCGGGGGGGCGACCGGGACGGACTCCGGACTGGGCACGGCCGAGATAGTGATGCAGATCTTGTCGTCGACCGGAGA
>CAZQJF010000110.1:6687-8494 GCA_964593735.1 uncultured Streptomycetaceae bacterium
CAAGAATAGCGTGTAGAATCACACGCTAACGTATGGTTCCTAAAAAGACCCTTAAGAACGAAATGAAACGGCCCGTCAAGATCATTCTGCTTGCGGTCGCGTTAACCGGTGGTGCCGGCATTGCGTTTGTGTCATCTGCGCAACAACCCGCCGCTGCCGTGCCCGCCGCGCTGCGTTTCGAGATCGTCCGCTACGAAATTTCCGGCAATACGCTGGTTCCCCCGCAAGAGCTGGAGCGGCGGGTCGCGCCGTACACCGGCACGGGCAAGGATTTCTCGGATGTTCAACGCGCGCTCGAAGCCGTCGAGCTGGCATACCGCGACCTGGGTTACGGGATCGTTCAGGTCCTGCTCCCGGAGCAGGACATCACGAAAGGCGTCGTGCAGTTGCGCGTGCTGGAGCCGCGCGTGGGACGCGTGATCATCGAAGGCAACAAGTTCTTCGACGAGGCCAACATCCGCAACAGCCTGCCTTCCGTCAAGGAAGGCGAAACGCCAAGTTCACGGCGCATCGGGCGCAACCTGCAGCCGCTCAACGAGCACCCGATCAAGCAAACCAACGTCGTGATGCGCTCGGGCGCGTCCGAAGACCAAGTCGATATCGCCGTCAAGGTTACCGACGACAAGCCCCAGCGAGTATTCGTGACGCTGGACAATACCGGCACTTCGGAGACGGGCAATCTGCGCCTGGGAGTCGGCTTCCAGCACTCCAACCTGTTCAACCGCGATCACACCCTGACGGCGCAGTACATTACCTCGCCCACCCAGGTAGACGACGTCACGATCGCAGGCGTCGGCTACCGCATTCCGTTTTACGGCTGGAACAGCACTCTCGACCTGATCGCGGGCTATTCGAACGTCGATTCCGGGACTGTCCAGGGGCTCTTCAACGTAAGCGGCAGCGGCACGATCGCCGCGGCGCGCTGGAATTACTTCCTGCCGAAATGGGGCGAGTTCGATCAGAAGGTGAGCTTCGGCCTCGATTACCGGGCGTTGAAGAGCAACGTGGAACTGGTTGGCGTGCCTCTGGGGATACCGGATATAACGGTCCATCCCGCGAGCTTGACGTATACGGGGCAGCGGCGGTTTTCGAACGCAGAGTTCAATTTCTACGGCTCTGTTTCCGCCAATCTGCCCTACGGCCAGGACGGCGATGCGCAGGCTTTCGAGCGCTCGCGCACGGGCGCGACGGCCAGCTACGTCATTTGGCGATACGGGCTCAACTATACGTGGGCATTACCCGCCGATTGGCAGTTCCGCTTTGCGTTCAACGGGCAGTACACGGACGACATGCTGGTTTCCGCAGAGCAGTTCGGTATCGGCGGACCGGATTCGGTCCGCGGCTATGCGGTGCGGGAACTCTCCAGTGACCGCGGCCACCAGGGGCAGGTAGAGATCTATACGCCGGACCTCTCGCGCAAGGTCGGGATGACGGACGATTACCGGATGCGGCTGCTCGGGTTCTACGATTTCGGTGAAGTCAGTCGCGTCAATGCGCTCCCCAGTGAAGTGGAGCACGATTCGGTCAACAGCGCCGGCGTCGGTCTGCGCTTGAACTACCGCAAGAGCATCAGTATCCGCCTGGACGCCGCGCAAATCCTGCACTCGACTCCCAACCGCGCCACCAACAGCCAGCGGGTCAACGCAGCGGTCGCAATCATTTTCTAGGCCTTTTCCCTCCCTCCGGGCTCCGGGTTGGCTCGTGCGTTCGTCACCCCGGCGAAAACCGCGGTCCAATCGGCGGAGCCCTTGTCCTAGCCCCCTCGTCTGTGCTCTCCCCTCCCAAGCGGGGGGAAGGGGATACAGGC
>CAZQJF010000111.1:0-1417 GCA_964593735.1 uncultured Streptomycetaceae bacterium
CGGCACCCGCAAGAGTATCGCGGTGGTAGATCCGCCGTACATCGAGCCGTACCAGATACCCGCCAGCATGATCACGGCCGAAGTCGCGGGCATGCGGTACGTAAGCGGCAGGAGGAGCGCGATGGTCGCCGCAGAGCCCAGCCCCGGCAGCACGCCGACCAGCGTTCCCAACAAGACGCCGATGAAGCAGTACGCGAGATTGGCCGGCTGGAGCGATACGGAGAAGCCCAACGCGAGATTGGCCAGTATCTCCATGCTCGGCGGTACGCAGACCGGCTGCTGCTAGAACGCCAGCAAGCCGCGCGGCAGCGGCATCCCCAGCCGCGTGAAAAGGAACCAGCACCCGGCAGCTGCCACGGCCGCGATCATGACCGCCCGCCACCAGCTTACGCGGCCCAGACCTGCGAGCACCGTTGCCAGGAGCACCGTCGTGCATAAGACAAACCCGGCCTGGGGTAGCAGCCACGCGTAAAGAGCGAGCAGGACGGCCAGCATCCAGGCGCGCACGGCGGTGCGCTCAGTTTTGTACTCAGTCTCGTACCCAGTTTTGTACTCAGTTTCGTATACGGACGATGGTTCCTCCGCTGCGAAGTCCCCGCCGAACACGGAGAGCACGGCAAACAGCATCAGCGTGATGGCGACCGTCAGCGGGAAGAATCCCGCGCCGGGCTCGCGCATGGTCCCGAACGGAAGGTCTCTGCCCGCGAAGAGCGCGATGAGCCCGATCCCCGTCAGCGCGGCTCCGAAGACGCGCCCGCCCCGCCGCCCGGCTTGCATCACTTCCGGTGACGGGGGTCCATCGCTTCGTAGTGGCCCCACACGTGGGCAAAGAACTCGTCGTAGCGCGTGCCGGTCATGACGCTGCGCACTTCGGCGTCCGACACCGGCTCGACCTTGCCGAGCTGGGCCGCCTTCCAGTGCAGCTGCGCCGTTTCCTCCAGGGAAAACAACGAAATGCAGACATTCTCGATCGTGTCCGACGTCACCACCACCCCGTGATTCTTCAGCACGACCGCGCAGCCCTTGCCGATCGCTTGCGCGACCATCCTGCCGCGCTCGGGCGTGTCGATCT
The DNA here is from genome assembly GCA_964593735.1 of uncultured Streptomycetaceae bacterium. GTDB lineage: Bacteria > Pseudomonadota > Gammaproteobacteria > Burkholderiales > SG8-41 > SG8-41. The sequence goes on from CAZQJF010000111.1 coordinate 1,073, forward strand.
GCTTGTCGAACCCGAGTATGGGCACGTTGGGCGCGAAAATCGCGCCGCGATTGCCGACCGGCAGGATGTTCACGCCGGCGATCCCGAACGCCGTCGCCATCGTGGGATGGGCGTGGATGACCGCGTGCACGTCCGGCCGCACCTTGTAGACCTCGGTGTGCGCGTAGCGCTCGTCAACTGCTTCGATGCGCCCCTCGATGAACACGCCTTCGATGTCGACCGTGACGATGTCGTCTACGTCCGTATCCCCGAGGTTGCGGCCCTCGGCATGAATGTGGCCGAGTATCAGCACGTGATTGGTGCCCGGCACCCGGCAACTGACGTGTCCCTTGGTCACGGGCCACA
>CAZQJF010000111.1:1517-8488 GCA_964593735.1 uncultured Streptomycetaceae bacterium
TCGTCGATCAGCCGGCGGTAGAGATCGTCCTGCTGCGTGAGAAAACGCGCCGTGTCACGCTGGTTCAGCCAGGCGATGCCCAGGCTCGCAGCGGACATCTGCTGCTGGAGCTCCGGCTCTTTCATCGCCTTTTCCAGCGCGCCGGCAAGCCGCGCCTGCGCTTCCGTGCCGGTGCCCTTGGGAACGAAGACGATGTGGAACGAGCCGATCATGAGATCGACGCCATGTTCCTTGAACGTCGGGACGTCCTTGTAGAGCCCGGAGCGGCTGTCGGCGGCAACGCCGAGGATACGCACTTTCTTCGCTTCGGCGAGCGCCTTGTACGACACGGGAACCGCGACGTGCGCTTCGATATGGCCGCCCGCCAGCGCCGCCACGCCATCGGCGTCCCCTTTGAACGGGACGTAAACGGTTTTCACGTCCGCCGCCTTCGCGAAAGCGCCCGCAAAAATCTGGGCCGAGGCGCCGGGGATCATGCCGACGCGAAGCTTGCCGGGATTGCTCCTGGAGTACGAAACGAGCTCCGCCACGGTCTTCCACGGCGCATCGTACTTCACGGCCAGCGCCATCGGGTCGATGTTGACGACAGAAATCGCCACGTAGTCGCCCAGCCGGGTCGGCGTCGCCACCGTGTACTGCGCGGTCACGACGGCGGTCGAGAACATGCCGAGCGTATAACCGTCGGGCGCCGCGGCCGCGACTTCCTTGGCCCCCAGCACGCCTCCGGCGCCCGGCTTGTTCACTATCACCACGGGCTGGCCGAGGTGCCGGGACAGATACTGCGCGACGACGCGCGCCGTCAGGTCGGTGCGGCCGCCCGGCGGAAACGGCACGATCATGCTGAGGGACTTCTCGGGATACGCGGCGCCGCGAGCGGCGCCCGATATCGCCAGGGCGGCCGCGATCGCGATGGCGAGCGCCGCGCGCGTGATGCCGTTCTTCCTCGTGGCTCCGCTCATGCCGTCCCCCATTTCGCCTCTTTTCGCTTACAGGCTGACGCAAAACCCCGTTCGCCCTGAGCCCTTCGACTCCTCTTCGTTACGCGCAACACGAACGGATTTTTCAACCGTGTTGCACGCTGCCGGTCTCCCCGGGCGCGGCGCGCGCGTTGCAATCCTGTACACTGTTTACTGTATATCATCGGCATATGAAGACCAAGACCCGCGAGAAAAAGATTACCGCCGACAAGTTCGGGCGCTTGCGGTGGGACCCGGCGCTGAAGGAGCGCAAGACGACGACCGACTACCTTGCATCCGCCCTGCGCACCGCCATTTACGATGGCCAGTTCGCCGACGGCGAGGAGCTGAACCAGGTCGAGCTCGCGAAGTACTTCAACGTGTCGCGCGTTCCCATCCGGGAAGCGCTGCGGCAGCTCCAGGCCGAAGGGCTCGTGCGCATCATGGCGCACAAGAAGACGGTCGTTGCCGGGCTCACCCTGGATGAAATACTCGAAGCGATCGAGATGCGGGCGGTGCTGGAAGCGTACCTGGTGCGCAAGTGGGCGCCGCGCATCGACGCTTCTACGATGCGCCGACTGCGCAGCCTGTGCGACGAGATGGACCGCATGAAGGACTACGGCTCGAACTGGGTGATAAAAAATTCGGAATTCCATCGCATGCTCTACCACGCCGATGATTCGGCGACCATGATGGAGACGGTCGAACGCATACACCTCAAAGTCGAACGCTACGCCCGGGAAGCGGGCACGGACGAGAGGCTGGTAGACGCGGCGGCCGAGCACCGCCAGATTCTCGACCGCATCGAGAAAAAAGACTACGCCGCAGCCGCCTCCCGGATGGAGCGTCACATACTGAACACCGGAGAAGCCATCCGGCGTTACCAGCAGAAGAAGCGCTGAGGCGGCAAAGTGGCGGGCCACCGGCGTCCATCTGAGGATTACCGATGGATCGCCGGTTCCCAGAAGGGTGTTTCAGAATAGCCATGATCCAGGTTTGCGCCGCGCCCTATGCCCATTTCAGCCTGTCGGCTCGACGATAACCAGGTTCGACTCCGCTTCCGCTCGCGTCGAGCGTTTGTGAGGCCAGGTCCGACAGGCTAGATCCTGTTGCAGACCAGCCCTTCGTACTTCGCGTCCCCTCCGACGAGGTCCCAGCCCACCATCCAGTTGTAGGCGCGCTCGAACTCCTGCTGCGTGTACGGCTGCGGGTCGACGTAGCGCAGGCGCGGCAGGTAGAAGTCGTCCGGCGTAAGCTGCCGCGCGTACTTTTCCGGAATTTCCTCGAGCATGTAGTGGATGTATTTCTTCTTGTCCTGCGCGAGCAGCTTGACGGCGTTGCGCACCGCCCGCAGGGCGGCTTCCCACACCTTCGGATCCAGGTCTTTTCCGGCGTTTTCGGTGCCCTGGTAGAAAGTCGAGATAATCTCCTGACAGCCGTTCTTGTGCGCCAGCGAGACCCATGGCTCCATGAGGGTTGCGGCGTCGACTTCCTTGTTCATGAGCGCTTCATAGCGCTCCTGGACGGTCCCGGCGTGCACGACGCGGATCTGGTCGCGCGGCATGAACCCTTCCAGCATCGCGAGCGAGGCGTAATGGGAACCCTGGTGATACTGCACCCCGACCAGCTTGTTGGCGAGCCCGATGGTCGCGTGGATCGGGGACTCGGGACGAACGAAGATTCCCTGGTAGACCATGGCCGGACGCCGTGCCACGATCGGCCCATTGGGGTTGTCGTAGGTCCTCCTGATCTGGCCCCACTCGCACGCGCGATAGACGTCCGCCTTGCCCTGCTCGAACGCCTTCTGATAATTCGTGGAGCTGACGAGATGGTGATCGCGGCTGCGGGGATCGGTCCATTCGAACTTCGTCTTGATCCCGGGCGTGATGATCTGGATGTCCAATCCTTCGTTCTTCGCCGTATAGTCGCGCGCGACGAACCAGTGCAGTCCCAGCACCGCCTCGGCGCTTTCGACCACCAGCCTGGTCAATGTTGTTGCTGTCATGGAATCCTCCGTGGATAGAGCAGGGCCGTTGCGTCCGCTGATAATACCGCCGCGACATGCTTACTGTCTACAGTATTCCGGCAATTGCTGACGCGCGCCTCTGGGAGCGGGGGCATCCAGAGGCAAAATCTTATCTATTTGATCATAATTAGAATGTCCCATGTTCCGGGGGCCCGGCCGCGATGCGCGGAACGACGAGGCTCCGGCGCGGCTTTACGGGGCGCTCCGCGCTTTTTTTGAATAAACTTCGGCCGATAACAACACGGGATTCTGCTATGGATCTGATAGACCTCGTTCAGTGGCCGGCAATGGTCACCACGGTGATCGCGGCGTGGCTGGTGGCCTCACAATCGAAGCGGCGCCGGAGCTGGGGCTTCTGGTGGTTCCTGGTGAGCAACGTCCTGTGGATCGTCTGGGGATGGCACGCCCACGCTTACGCGTTAATACTCCTGCAGGTATGCCTGGTCGCGCTCAACGTGCGCGGCGCGCGCAAGAACGACCCGGAAACAACCTCTCGGACCTGAAGCTCCGACAGGCTGCTAAAGGAGCGTGTCGGCACCAGGTCCGACACACTCCTCTACTGGCGATGACCTTTGGTCGCGAGACCGGGGAGCTGCTTGCGCGGCACCAGGAATTCCACCGCGCCGCGCTGGATCTTGAGCTCTATGGGGAACGGCGGCCGGGGCTTTTCCTTGCCCTTGCCTTTCTTCGGCCAGAGCTTGTCGTCGATGTGGACCGGATATCCGGTCCATTCCATCTGCAGGTGCTTGCCCCTGCCGATCCCAAGTCCCAGCGGCCATCGCTTGCCTTCCCGCCATGTGGCCAGGTATTTCGCCAGCTTCTTCCGGTCCTTCTCCTCGACGAATACAACGTCGAGCATACCGTTGTCGTGGCTCACCCCGGGCGCAAGAAAAAGATTGGGGCCGATGTAGCGCGTGTTCATGACCTCGAACATCAGGTATTTCCCCGAGATGTCTTTCCCGTCCAGTGTCGCCTTCAACTTCATCGCGGGATACGTGGCCAGGTGGTCGCGCAGCATCTGCACGGCATATGCCACTTTCACGTCGGCCTCGACCAGGTTGGCCATCGTCTTGCTCTTCTCGATCTTGGGCAGCGCGCGCGGGAACAGGCCGACTCCCACCCCCTCGATGAAATACCGGGAACCCCAGGGTCCGCTCGCGCAACCGGCATCGAATTTCAGCCGGCGCGCGGTCGCCCACGTGGGTATAAGCTGAGTCACCTGCGCGCCAGCGATGCCCAGCGTCTTCGAAATATTGTTCGCGGTGCCCATGGGCAAAACCGCTATGGGCAAGCCCCGTCCGATCAGCCGTCTTGCCACTTGCCCGACCGTCCCGTCTCCCCCCGCGACGGCAACGAGATCAGCTCTCTTTTTCAGGGCTTTCTTCCAACCCTTCTCCTCGGTCGACTGGTAGCGTACGCTGTGCCCGGCTTCCTTTATGAGCGCCTCGAGCTGCCCGGCGGTGGGCTGCGTGCCGTCACCTGCGCCGGGGTTATGAACTAAAGTGACTCTCATAAGGTAGAAATCAAACCCGCGCCGGCGCTCCGAAAACCGGAGTCCGCAACAAAACGAGGGAAAAGCTCCCGGATGTCACTCATTTCGCCCCAATTCGCCTGTTCGTCCGTGCTGTTGGTCATTTTTACGGGCCGCTGGGCAGGGCAGGAACTAGGACCGGTTTAGGGGGCCAAAATTCATATCAACGAGCACCAAGCGGAGCACGGTCATGCGCATACTGGTTTCAAATGACGATGGCGTCTATAGCCCGGGGATAGCCGCGCTCGCCGAGGTCGCCGCCGAGTTCGGTGAAACCCGCATCGTGGCCCCCGATGTGGAGATGTCCTCGGCGGGACATTCGATCACGGCGCAGCGTCCCCTCTCCTACAAGCGCACGCCCAACAAGAACGTGGAAGCCTACCGCGTGAACGGAACGCCCGCGGATTGCGTTGCGCTCGGAATATCGCAATGGGAAAAGGTCGACGTGGTGCTCTCGGGCATCAATCTGGGCAGCAACCTGGGGAATGCTATATGGCACTCGGGCACGCTGGCTGCGGCCAAGCAAGCCGCGCTGATGGGATTGCGCGGGGTTGCGTTGAGCATACCCGTGCCGAAAGACGAGCCCGATTTCGAAGCGCTCAAGCCTTCGGTCAGGGAGGTCCTGACGGTCGTGCTGAAGGAGGCCGCGCTCCCCCTCATCAACGTCAACTTCCCCAATGAAAGTCCCAAGGGCATGGTCTGGACGCGGCAGGCGGTCAAGCTTTACGACGGCAAGATCATGCCCGCAAAAGACCCCATGGGACGCCAGCACTACTGGTTCACGGTCGTGCCGATAACAGAAACCGAGGAAGGAACCGACCTGTGGGCGGTCGAGCGCGGCTACGTTTCCATGACCCCGCTGCGGCTGGACCTCACCAATCGCGAGCAACTCACCATCATGCAGGCGCGCCATCCGCTCGACGCGGTTCCCCCAGGGGCGCGTAAAGTGGGCTGATTTGCCCCTCACGTTCGATCCATTCGCCTCCGGCGCCTGACGCTGGCGCTGCGGGCAGTTAAAAGACACGGTCGAGGGCAGTCAGCGCACTCATCGCACTCATCGCACTCAACCGGCCCCTGCAAGCCTTCTCTTGCAGGCATCCCGGAATTATCATACGGATGCACCCGTCGCACGGTTTCGGATCACGGATCACGACTCACGTCTTGATGGTTGATATACGCGATGACTTCGAAAGCATCAGACACCCTCATTGAAATCAGCGGGCTGAAGTTCGCGTACGGCGCGCGCGAGGTCCTCAAGGGAATCGATCTTACGATCCTGCGCGGCAAGGTCGTCGCGATCCTCGGCACCAGCGGTTCCGGCAAAACGACGCTGCTGCGGCTGATCAGCGGGCAGCTCAAACCCGTTGCCGGATACGTGAAGGTGGAAGGACAGGTCGTCCACGCGCTGGACGACGACGGTCTTTACCGGCTGCGGCGCAAAATGGGCATGCAGTTCCAGGTGAGCGGCCTCTTCAGCGATCTCAACGTGTTCGACAACCTCGCCTTCCCGATGCGCGAGCTCACCAATCTGCCGGAAGTCGTCATACGGGACCTGGTGTTCATGAAGCTGCACGCAGTGGGACTGCGCAACGCCCGCGACCTCATGCCGAGCGAGCTTTCGGGCGGGATGCAACGGCGCGTCGCGCTTGCGCGCGCCATCGCGCTCGATCCGATGCTCATCATGTACGACGAGCCGTTCTCGGGCCTGGATCCGATTTCACTGCACGTGGTCGCCAACCTGATCCGGAAGCTCAACGAGGCGCTGGGCGCGACCTCGATCGTGGTGACCTACGATGTCGTCGAATCGCTGAAAACAGTGGACTACGTGTACTTCCTGTCGGACGGAGTCGTTGCCGCGCACGGGACGGTCGAAGACGTGAACGCCTCGCGCGATCCTTTCGTGCGACAGTTCGTCGATTCCTTGCCCGACGGGCCGGTCGCCTTCCACTATCCGGCGCAACCGCTGCCGGAGGATCTGCGCCTCGCGCGTTAGGAAACCTCTGAAAAACTGCTCGGGGCCAGCTACGCTGTCTCCACCGCAAGTGGATGGCCAACCCGCAGCCCGAACTTGGCCGCGGCGCTCGTGGAATTGGCGGCTATCTCGACAAGACCCAGGCTGTTTTCGTACCAGAACACCGTGCCTCGCGCGACCCCGGAGTAGACCCGTGCATGATCGATGCGAATGCTGCCGGTCACCAGGCGTTCCCTGGGCGAGACGCCGCTCGCGCGTATGCCGGTGAACACGTTACCGTAATGGTCCACGTAGATGATCTCGGCGAAATCCGACGGACCAAAGCTTACGGCGAGCCGGGCCGTCTTTCTGAGCCTGGCCGCCTTGCGCTGGCCGCGCGCGAGCATCGCGGCCACCGGCGCGAACAGATCGCGCCCGTGAAAGGACACAGACACGTCGTCGGGCCACCACCCGATGACGAAGAATTCCCGCTTCCTGGCCCGCTCG
>CAZQJF010000112.1:0-1758 GCA_964593735.1 uncultured Streptomycetaceae bacterium
TTCGATCGGCATGCCGTGGCAGTCCCAGCCGGGCACGTAGGGCGCATCGAATCCCGACAGCGTCTTGCTCTTGACGATGATGTCCTTGAGGATCTTGTTGACCGCGTGCCCGATGTGTATGTCGCCGTTGGCGTAGGGCGGGCCGTCGTGAAGGATGAATCGGGGCGCGCCGCGGCGCGCCCGGCGGATGCGCTCGTAGAACTTGCGCTCCTGCCAGCTGTTCAGCATCAGCGGCTCGCGCCTGGCAAGATCGCCGCGCATCGGAAACGGCGTGTCCGGCAGGTTCAGCGTTTTCTTGTAATCGGCCATCTTTGAACAGTCATGAACCACCGAGACACGGAGGCACGGAGGAACACATTTCAGGTGAAAGCCTCCAGCAACCGGCTGATTTCCGATTCTTGTTCTTATGCCTTTGCATTTGTCTTTCTCTGGATCTCTGTGTCTCTGCGGTGAAAATAGGTCCTGGCATGCTCCACGTCGAGAGCGATCTGGCGCGTGAGGGTCGCGAGATCGGCGTACTTCTCCTCGTCACGCAGCTTGTGGAGAAATTCCACGCGCACGTGCCGGCCGTACAGATCGCCCTCGAAATCGAGAACGTGGACTTCCAGCGTCGGCGCTCCCTGCTGCCTGACGGTCGGCCGCACGCCCAGGCTCGCCACCGCCCGCAACGGTTCCTGCCGCACCCCGCTCAACTCGACTACGAATATGCCGGTCAGGGGCGGGCGATTGTGCTTGATCTGGATATTGGCGGTCGGAAACCCGAGCTTGCGTCCCAGGCGGTCGCCGCGCACCACGCGTCCGCTCATCGAATAGGGACGTCCCAGCAGATTACGAGCGCGATCGAGCCCGCCCTCGTCGAGCGCGGCGCGCACCGCGGTGCTCGAAACCCGCTCGCCGTCCAGCGTGACGCTGGTCAGGGCCGCGACTTCGAAACCCAGACGGGGTCCCGCCTGCCGCAGCATCACGATGTCGCCGCCGCGGCGCGCGCCGAACCGGAAATCGTCGCCCACCTGCAGCCAGCGCGCGCCGAGCCCGCGTGCGATTACGCGCCCGATGAAATCATCCGCCGTGATCTGCGCGAAGGCGTAGCTGAAGCGGCAAAGATGCACGCGGTCGACTCCGAAACCCGCGAGCAGCTCGAGCTTTTCCCGCATCGAGGTCAGACGCGTGGGCGCCTTGTCGGGCGCGAAAAATTCGCGTGGATGCGGTTCGAAGGTGAGCACGCAAGCCGGCAGTCCAAGGCGGCCCGCAGCGCGCGCGAGTTCCGCGAGCATCGCCTGGTGGCCGAGGTGCACGCCGTCGAAATTGCCTATGGTGAGCGCGGCCGGAGCGGCCGCAGCGGCGGGAATGCCACGAGTGATGCGCATACAATCCAGCCAAAAGTGTTACTAAAAGCTTGAATTGTAGCGTGTTTTAGCTACACCGGCCAGCTTTGCAGCCCGGCCACCATCCGACTGTGTGAGCTGGATCAGTAGCGACAACACAGGGTCATGACAGGGTCATGACACCATTCCGCCTGCCACCGTGTGGTTGGTGGATTCGTCGATCAGGATGAATGCGCCGGTGCCGCGGTTTTCCCGGTACGGATCGACGGCGAGCGGCTGCTGCGCGGACAGCGTGACGTGAACGATATCGTTCAATGCGATCCGTCCCGTCGCCGGTTGTGCAGTCAGCGTCTGAACGTCTACACGATCGCGTACGGCGGTGATGCTGGCCCGCACTGCACGCGTCGCGCTCTTGAGGAGATAACGGCCGCCT
>CAZQJF010000112.1:1858-8459 GCA_964593735.1 uncultured Streptomycetaceae bacterium
TGAACTCCGCGCTCGACCACCAGGTCGCCGCGCAACGCGGATATTGGAACGAAGCGTACCGCCCGTTCGGTTTTCCCCTCAGCGCCGAGCTGCTTCACGAATGCCAGAAAGTCACCGCGCACCGTTTCGAATGCCTCGCGCCGGTAATCGACGCGATCCATCTTGTTCACCGCCACCACGATATCCCGCAAGCCGAGCAGGTGCAAGATGTACAAATGCCGCTTGCTCTGCGCCAGCAATCCTTTCTCCGCGTCCGCAAGCATGATCGCAGCATCGGCCGTGCTCGCCGCCGTCGCCATGTTGCGCGTGTATTGCTCGTGTCCGGGCGTGTCGGCGATGATGAATTTCCGCCGCGACGTGGCGAAGTAGCGATAGGCGACATCGATGGTAATGCCCTGTTCGCGCTCGGCCTCCAGTCCGTCGGTAAGCAGGGACAGGTCGACCTGGTTGTCACCGCGTTTCCGGGAAGCATCGGTCACGGCGGCAAGCTGGTCGCCGAGGATCTGACGCGTATCGTGCAGGAGTCGTCCGATCAGCGTGCTCTTGCCGTCGTCGACGCTGCCCGCCGTGATGAACCGCAGAACGCCGCCGCCGGCGTGAGCGGTCTCCCTCCCGGCCGCATCCCGTTCGTTTTCGCCCGTTGTCAACTCGCCAAGTTGCGGCAAGCCGGCGATATCGAGAGCGTTCAGCGGTCTTGGATGATGAGGAGCTTGACGATCGCTGCCCAACTCCAATGGGGCATGCGCTTGCAATTGCATTATCACTGGTCGTTTCCCGCCATCAGAAATATCCCTCCTTCTTGCGGCGCTCCATGGAAGCGTCCGAAGTCTGGTCGTCCATGCGCGTCGCCCCACGTTCACTCACCTGTGAGGAAGCGGTCTCGACGATGATCTCCTTCAGTGTCGCGGCCCTCGATTCCACCGGACAGGTGCAGGGTATGTCCCCCACCGTGCGGAACCGCACATCGAGATCCAGGACGTCTTCGCCCGGTTGCGCCGGGGTCAGGTCGGTCACCGGGACGAGCAGGCCGTAGCGACGTACCACGGGCCTGCGGTGGGAATAGTAGATTGTGGGCAGGTCCAGTGCCTCGCGCGCGATGTACTGCCACACGTCGAGCTCGGTCCAGTTGCTGATCGGAAACACGCGCACATGCTCGCCCTTGTGCACGCGCGGATTGTAGAGATCCCACAGCTCCGGCCGCTGGTTCCGGGGATCCCACTGCCCGAATTCGTCGCGGAACGAGAAAATTCTTTCCTTCGCCCGGGCCTTTTCCTCGTCGCGGCGCGCGCCACCGATCAGGGCATCGAAGCCGAACTCCGCAACCGCGTCGAGCAAGGTCACCGACTGGTGCGAGTTTCGGCTCTCGCCGGGACGCGCAAGTCGAACCCGGCCTTTCCGGATGGATTCCTCGAGGGAGCGCACGATCAGCCGCTCGCCGAGCTCTTGGGCGCGCCGGTCACGAAACGCGATCACCTCGGAAAAATTGTGACCGGTATCCACGTGCAGGAGCGGAAACGGAAAGCGACCCGGTCGAAACGCTTTTTCCGCGAGGCGCAGCAGCACCGCCGAATCCTTACCGCCGGAAAACAGCAGGGCGGGCGCCGCGCACTCCCCCGCTACTTCACGCAGGATATGGATCGCTTCCGACTCCAGCCAGGCAAGGTGATTGCGTGCCGGGGACCGCGCAGGCGTTGGGACTTCAACGGCGAGATTCACGCGATCTCCTCGCGTGCGCGCTGGAGCCTGCCGTCCGGAGCGGCGTGGAGGCCGCACTCCTCGGCGTGGAGGCCGCACTCCTTCGACAGGGCGCTTTCCTCCCACCACCAGCGGCCGGCACGGACATCCTCTCCGGCGGAAATGGCCCGCGTGCACGGAGCGCAGCCGATGCTGGAATAGCCGCGGTCGTGCAGTGCGTGATAGGGAACGCCGTGCGCGCGAACATAGGTCCACACCTCTTCCTCGGTCCAGTCGGCGAGGGGATTGAATTTCATCATCCCGTGCCCGGTGTCGAAGGTCTCGACCGGCAGGTTGCCGCGGGTGACGGACTGCGCCCGCCGCAGGCCGGTGATCCAGGCGCGTTTTCCGGCGAGGGCGCGGCGCAGCGGCTCCACCTTGCGTATATGGCAGCACGACTGGCGCAGTTCGATACTGTCGTAGAAGCCGTTGATGCCGTGGTCTTTCACATACGATTCCACCAGCTCGGCCCGGGGAGACAGCACCCGCAGCCGGGTGCCGTAGCGCACGGCGATGGCGTCGATCAGCGTGTAGGTCTCGACCGGCAGGCGTCCGGTATCGAGCGTGAACACGTCGATCGGCAGCATGCGCGTGCAAATCAAGTCGGTAAGCACCATATCCTCGGCGCCCAGGCTGTTGGCAAACGCTGCGGGAGCAAATTCACGGGCAACCCGGCGCAGCAATGCGCGGGCTTCATCTACTTTCTGACGCAAAACGTCGGTCATGTACGCAGTCCTCTGAACACAGGCTAAAGTGGGGGCGGAGAACGTGATGGCGTGAGGGCAGAGCCGCGAAGGCGGCCGCTGTCACGCCGTCCTACAGGAGCGCAGGATGCCGGTTTCCACTGAAGTTTCGGACGCCGCGGCAAACACTGTGCCGAGCATGATCACTACCGGGCCAGTGAGCCCGAATTCGGCAACGCGTGGCAGCTCGGCCAGTGTGAGGGAGATGCGGCGCGCCGCCGGCAGCGTTGCGTTTTCCACGACCAGCACCGGCAAGTCCCCCGGTGCGCCCGCCGCCAGGAGCGCGGCGGTGATGGCTGCAGCCTCGCCCGCGCCCATATAGATCACCGCGGTATCGGCAGCCGTTGCAGCCCTGGCCCAGCCGCTGGGCGCCGCGTCCTCTCCCACTCTCGGTGTCACGAAAGCAACGCTGCGCGCCACGCCCCGCTGCGTCAGCGAAACCCCGCCTTCTGCCGCTGCCCCCAGGGCGGCCGTCACACCGGGGACCACTTCGAACGGCACGCCGGCGGCTTCGAGCGCCGCAATTTCCTCCTGCGCCCGCCCGAACAGCAGGGGGTCACCGCCTTTCAGTCGAACCACCACCCGGTGCCTGCGGGCGGCGTCCACGAGGCGCTTGTTGATGAACTGTTGCGCGGTCGCGTGCCGGCCGCAGCGCTTGCCCACCGCGATCTTCTCAGCGCGTATGGCGAGGGCGATCACGCCAGGATGCACGAGGGCGTCGTGAAACACGACGTCCGCGCGCTCGAGGATCTGCGCGCCGCGCAGCGTGATGAGATCCGGGGCCCCGGGCCCGGCGCCCACGAGATAAACCGTGCCCGCGGGCCGTCTCACGGTCAGACCTCGCCGTCGGGGCTGGCGGGGCGGCGCCGGAATAACGGCACCGGCCGTTCCACCGAACTCTGGTAGGCCTCGCTGAAATCGCCGAAGGCACCGAGCGCTTCCCGGGGGTCCTCCCCGTCGCGCAGCGCGAAGGCGTCGAAGCCGCAGCTCGACAGGAACGGCAGGTGGTCGCGGAACACGTCGCCGATGGCGCGCAACTCGCCGCGATAACCGTAGCGCGCGCGCAGCAGGTGTGCGATCGAGTAACCGCGCCCATCTATGAACTTGGGGAAATTGACGGCCACGACGCCGAAGTGCTGCAGGTCGCCGGCGATCGATGCCGGATCCTCGTGGCTGTCGAGCCACACCCCGATGCGCCCTGCACGAGCCGGGAGCGCCTCGCGCACGGCCTTCCACGACGCGAGCGGCAGGATGATATCGCCGTCGGGCGGGACCGGCGGCAGGCTGCCGCCGGCGCCGAGCTCAAGCCGCTGCCAGGGATCGGCTACGACGTTCCTGTCTTTGATGATGGTCGCCATATACGCTTTCCTTGAAGGGCTCGATGCCGGTGCGCCACACGACATCTATGAACCGCTCCTGTTCGCTTTCACGCCTTTCTAGATACGCACCGATCAGCTTCTCGATGACCTCGGGAATTTCGGCGCGTGCGAACGAGGGGCCGATCACCTTGCCCACCGCCGCCGGCGCACCGGGACGGGTGAGACCCTGGTTGCCGCCGATGGAGATCTGGTACCACTCCTCGCCGTTCTTGTCGACGCCGAGAATGCCGATGTGGCCGACGTGATGGTGGCCGCATGAATTCATGCAGCCCGATATGTTGAGATCGAGCTCGCCGATGTCGTACTGGTAATCGAGACTGTCGAAGCGCTCCTGTATCGCCTGCGCCACCGGGATCGACTTGGCGTTCGCGAGCGAGCAGAAGTCCCCGCCCGGGCACGCGATGATGTTGGTGATCATCCCGATATTGGGACTCGCCAGTCCAAGCGCCCTGGCTTCCTGCCACAGCGCGTGCAACTCGGACTGCCGGACGTCGGCGAGGATCAGGTTTTGCTCGTGAGAGACCCGCAATTCACCCAGGCTGTAGCGGTCGGCGAGGCCGGCCACGGCATCCATCTGGTCGGCGGTGGCATCCCCCGGCGGCACGCCGGTTTTCTTCAGGGACAGCGTCACCGCCGCGTAGCCCGGCACCTTGTGCGGATGGACGTTGCGCTTCGCCCAGGCGGCAAACGGCGGTTCGACGGCAAGCCGTGCCGCATGTCCGCTGTCGTCGCCGGGCAGCGGCTGGTACGCCGGACGGGTGAAACGCCCTTCCACCCGGCGCACTTCTTCTTCGGTAAGCGTAGCAGGCCCATCCTTCATGTGCGCCCATTCCGCTTCGACTTCCGCGCGGAACCGTTCGGGCGTGAGCGCCTTCACCAGGATCTTGATGCGCGCCTTATGGAGGTTGTCGCGGCGGCCATAGCGGTTGTAAACGCGCAGGATGGCCTCCAGGTAGGTCAACAGGTGCTGCCACGGCAGGAACTCGTTGATCACGTGACCGAGGATGGGCGTGCGTCCCATCCCGCCCCCGACGATCACGCGGAAGCCGATTTCCCCAGCGGCGCCACGCACCGCATGCAGCCCGACGTCGTGCAGGAAGATCGCGGCGCGATCGGCTTCGGCGCCGTTCACCGCGATCTTGAACTTGCGCGGCAGGTAGGAGAACTCGGGGTGAAACGTGGACCACTGGCGCAGCAACTCGCACCAGACGAAGGAATCCACGATCTCGTCGCGCGCGATCCCGGCAAAGTGGTCGGTGGTGATGTTGCGCACGGCGTTGCCGCTGGTCTGGATCGCGTGCATCTGCACTTTCGCCAGCTCGGCCAGGATGTCGGGAACGTCCTCGAGCCTGGGCCAGTTGTACTGGATGTTCTGGCGCGTGCTGAAATGACCATAGCCGCGGTCCCACTTGCGGGCGATGTGGGCGAGCGTGCGCAACTGGCGCGTCTCCAGCAGTCCGTAGGGGATAGCCACGCGCAGCATCGGCGCGTACCGTTGCACGTAGAGGCCATTGCGCAACCGCAGTGGGCGGAAATCGTCCTCCGAGAGCTTGCCGGCCAGAAAGCGGCGCGTCTGGTCCCGGAACTGGACTACCCGCTCGTCCACCAGCTTCTGATCGATTTTGTCGTAGCGATACACGGCTTTTTTCCAGTGAAATCCGGAGGATCTGCATAGTAGCCCGGAGGGCTTATGTTCCAAAAGAATATTGTGTTAGAGTGTTATAATCATTCGTTATTTACGAAAGCCAAGTCATTGAAGTTACAGCAACTTCGCTACCTGTGCGAAGTGGCGCGCCACGGGCTCAACCTGTCGGAAGCCGCTGCGGCATTGCATACATCGCAACCCGGGATCAGCAAACAGATACGACAGCTCGAGGACGAGCTGGGCGTGGATATCCTCGTGCGCCACGGCAAGCGCGTGGTGGAGATCACCGAGCCGGGGAAACTCATACTCGGCATCGCGGAACGGATGCTGAAGGACGTGGACAACCTCAAACACGTGGCCCACGAGTACAGCAGCGAGGATACGGGGGCCCTCGTGATCGCCACTACCCACACCCAGGCGCGCTACGCGCTGCCGTCCGTCGTAAGCCATTTTGCGCAGCGCTATCCGAAAGTGCGGCTGTCCCTGCGCCAGGGGAGTCCCCAGCACATCGCGGAGCTGGTCAAGACCGGCGAGGCGGACATCGCGATCGAAACGGAAGCAGAAGAGTTCTACGACGGCCTCGTGCTCCTGCCTTGCTACCAGTGGAATCGCTGCGTGCTCACCCCGCTCGAGCACCCGCTGCTCAAGGAGCGGCAGCTCACGCTGGAAGGCATCGCCCGCTACCCGGTCATTACCTACGACTTCGCGTTCACCGGCAGCTCACCGATCAAGCGTGCGTTCGAGTCCAGAGGCGTCACGCCCAACGTCGTGCTGACCGCCATCGATTCGGACGTGATCAAGGCCTACGTCGAGATGGGGCTCGGCATCGGCATCCTCGCCCGGATGGCATACGATGCGGAGCGCGATCCGGGACTGCGCCTGATCGACGCAAGCCACCTGTTCGAGCCCAGCACCGCGCGCATCGCGATGCGCCGCAACGCCTATCTGCGCGGCTACGTCTACGATTTCATCGAGTTGTTTGCTCCGCACCTGAAACGGGCGGTCGTCGAAGCCACCCAGCGCGGCGAAGGATCGAGCTACGAGCTCTAGCAGCCTGTCGGAGTTGAAGTTCCGACACGCTGCTAAATGCAAAACCGCCC
>CAZQJF010000113.1:0-6119 GCA_964593735.1 uncultured Streptomycetaceae bacterium
TACCCGTCACTGATTTTGGCCAGCCAGTCGCACACTGCCCGCGCGAACCCGGCTTCCGTACCGTTGTAGAGATGATCTCCGCCGGGGATGACGCTAACGCTCTTCCAGAAATACGCTCGGGGAAACGTGGAAGCGCTTCGCCAGTTTGGAGATCTGCCGGACGTTGAGGCTGCGTTTGCCCGAAAGGATTTCGGACACCACACCCTGGCTGCCGATTTCCGGGAGATCGGCCTGGCCCAGGTCGTGCTGGTCCAGCAGAAACCGGAGCATGTCGCGCGGTGAAGGCGCTGGAGTCGCATGGTGCGCCTTGTCATAGGCCTCGATAAAAACGCCAAGCGCCTCCGCAAGATCGGCCAGCGGGTGAGCTTCATCCTCGCCGATTTCATCAACGATCGCGTCGAGCGCGGCGACGGCACGGTCGTATTCCGCCTTCGAGCGGATGACGCCTAGGGGAACGAGGCGGCGCAACGTTCTATACTCGCGTCCCGCTTTCTGCAACTGTTTGGCCAGCATCACTACTCCTTCCACTTGCCTTTGTCGTACTCCGCGTGCGTCAGCACGTGCCTGATATAGACCCGGCGCCGGTTGTAATGAATTGCGGCAATCAGCCGGTACTTGTTGCCGCCGATATCGAATACGGTGAACTTTCCCGCTTGATCGACGCTCCCGAAAGCTGACCGCAGCGTCGCAAACGTTGGAAAATCGGTCTTCGAAACAACGGCATACCATCTAAGCAGGGGATCACGCGATGCCGGGTATACAGACGCGAACTCGATCAACCGCTTCTTGGTAATGACATGCACACGGAAGTATATCTCGTTTTGAGATTAGCGGCTAATCCAGTCTGCACTCAACATCCAAGCTGATCAGCCAGGTCGAGGAAGCTCTCTGAATTGATGGTGAAGTCAGCTTCTGAAGCCAGGTCCAGCTTGCCGCCGCGCCCGTGCTCGAGCGGGCGTTTCACGAACGAACGCAATTGGGGTCCTGTCACTTTTCGAAGTCGGGACCGCCACGACCTAACGGAAATGTGAACCTGACCCCACTTTTTCGAATCCCGAATCCCGAATCCTGAATCCTGAAATTGGCGCCTGTCAGATCTCGATGCTGACTACATGCGCCTGAATCCTGCCGTCCACCGCGCCGCGCCCGAACCGCCGGGCGATGGCCTCAGCAGCGACGCCGGTTGCCTCAACCAGGCGCGAGGCATCCCGCGCCTCGATCTCGTTGCGCAGCGGCGTCCCCTGGCAAAACGCGATTGCCGGTATCTCGAATGATTTCGCCCGGCTGCGAGCCGCCAGCGTGTCGATCACAGGTTCGGCAGTGAACCCGCCTTTTGCCAGATCCCGCCCGATGATCTCACGGTCGTAGTAGCCGTGAGGCGTGCGGGCGAGGAAGCGCGGCGGATCATCGGGAAACAATGTCCCGAGCGCCGCCGTCACGATGTCCGCGAATTCGTTTTCTTCGATCCGGTCCCATACGTTGAACAGGAATACACCCCCGGGACGGAGAACCCGGCGCGCTTCGGAATACGCTCTCGCCTTGTCGGGAAAGAACATCACGCCGAACTGGCATACGACGGCGTCGAACGTCCCGTCCTCGAAAGGTAGTTGCATGGCGTCGGCCTGCCGCCACTCGACCGCGCGGTCCGTTCCGATCGTTGAAGCGCGGTCGATCATCGGCTGGTTCAGGTCCGTGGCGACGATGGACACGCTCCCGGGCAGCCTGGCCGCCATGGCACGGGTTACGACGCCCGTCCCGGCTGCAATTTCAAGCACGCGCTTCAGGGGCCGCGACACCAGCCGGACCGCGAGGTCCGCGGCGTACGGCTCGAAGATCAAGGGGACGAGATGCTCGTCGTACAGCTCCGGAATCGAACCGGCGAACAGTTCGTCGGTGCCGTGGCCGCGCATTGGCACTACTGTTGCGCTACTGCCCCGATATCGCTGACGACCTTGGACCAGCGGTCATTCTCCTTTTTCCAGAAAGCATGAAAATCCGCCGGGGACTTGCTCAGAATCACCACTGCGCTCGCAGTAGCCAGCCCGCGCGCCACTTCCGGGCTGCGCATCGTGTTGTTGAACGCAGTGAACAACCGGTTCACCACCACCGTGGGTGCCCCCTTGGCTACGTACATCCCCTGCCACGAGCCCACGGTCATGTCCGGAAACCCCGCTTCCGCCATCGTCGGTGTATCGGGCGCGGAGTCGAGGCGATCGAGCGCGACGACGGCAAGCAGCCTCAGACGACCCGACTTGAGGTGCGGAAAGGCCGCCGGAGTGCTCGTCAGTGTCACCTGCGTTTCGCCTTGCGCTACCCCGAGCGTGGCGCCTCCCGCGCCGCCCTTGTAGGCGACCATCACCATCGTGACGCCGGTTCTCTGCATCCAGTACTCCCACGCGAGCCGGCCGTTGCTTCCCGCTCCGGCGGCGGCGTAATTGAGCTTCCCCGGACGCGCTTTCGCGTAGTCAATCAAGTCTTTTATCGACTTTACCGGCAGATTGGGATTCACCACGACGCAGAGCGGTACGTCCACCACCTGGGTCACCCCGATGAACGCATCGAGCGGCTTGGGCTTGAACTTCGGAAATACGTACGGATTGATGGACATGGTGCCGATATTGCCGAGCAGGATCGTGTAGCCGTCCGGCGTGGCGTTGGCCGCCACCTCGATACCCAGGTGGCCTGAAGCGCCAGGGCGATTGTCTATCACGATGGTCTGGTCGAGTTCCTGCCCGAGCTTCGGCTGGAAAATACGCGCGACGAAATCGGATGCGCCGCCCGGGGCAAACGGCACGATCACCCGGACCGGGCGCTCGGGGTACTTCGCCGTGGATTGGGCAAGAACATTGCCCATCCCGGGCAAAGACAGTAAGACCAGCACACCTGGCATCAATCCCGGCTTCATTCTTCTCTCCTCGTCGTTGATTATTTGTCGTTGCCCCGTTCCCGCCGGGAGCACGCATGCGCCGCGGTCGCGCGGCAGCTTCCACGGACCAGCCGTGCGCGTGGCGGCGCGGCAAACGATGGTCGGATCGCCCGCCCCGCACGGTTGGCAAGATGCTACCAGATTGGGTTTCTGCATGGTGGACGCGAGCAATCAGGAGGCCGCGCGCTTTGCGCCCTGCTGCTCCGGCACCGAGGCACGAGCCACTGCCCCCGCATCCTTCAGCCCGCCCACGTCCCAGCACAGGCCGATCAGCCTGTCGGCCTCGGCCCTGGTCAGTATGCCTTCGACCTGCCCGCGGAACTTGGCTTCGAGATCGAGATCATTCATGGGCTTGCCCAAGCTGCCCACCGCATGCTCGACGAACTTCTCCAGCGTCTTTCCGTTCCTCAGTTTGATCGAAATATGCGTCTGATCCTCATGCATGGATCGATCCACGACAGCCGTCACCTTGTCGCGCAGCGACTTTATGCGGACGTCACGGACGGCCGCATCGCTGTACTGCGCCTCGCCGCCCGCGCCGTGGATGACGGCCACCGCGGTGGAGTGATAGACGCTGAACTTCGCCTCCAGGCCGGTCTGCGGCGCCTTCTTGCCGGTCAGCTCCAGCACCAGCGGATGCACCTTGAGCGAAATGCTCTCGATGTCCTCGGCCCTGAGGTTGTGCTCGTTCCGGAGCTGTATGCAGCCGTCTATGGCGGGATGCTCCACGATGCCGCAGGCGAACGGCTTGTACGTGTTGAGCGAGATCTCCCACGTTTCGCCCAGCCTGTCGGTGATCTCTCCCGGCTTGAATTCGGTCGAGAGCACGTGGGCAAACCCGCGCGGCGCTTCTATGCCCTGGTTCGAGCTGGTGAAGTCCCTGGCCGCGAGCAGCGCGGCGAGCAAGCCGTTGCGCGCGGCATTGCCGGGGTGCATGGGCTTTACCATCGTGCCGAACATCTCCCGCAGGCCCGACGACTGGGTCGCGGCGATTCCGAGCGCCCACACCATCTGCTGCTCGCTCAAGCCGAGGAGCCGTCCGGCCGCCGCCGCCGCGCCGAAGACGCCGGCCGTGCCGGTAATGTGCCAGCCCACGTTGTAGTGGGCGGGATAAACGGAATTGCCGATGCGGCATTCCGTTTCCACCCCGAGTATGAATGCGTGCAGGAAGTCCTCGCCCGCCACCGGCGTCTTCTCCGCGAGCGCGAGGATCGCCGAGGCGACCGGGCCGCTGGGATGGATGACCGTTTTCAGGTGCGTGTCGTCGAAGTCGAAGACGTGCGAGCTGGTGCCGTTCAAGAGCGCCGCCAGCAGCGCGTCGACCCGCTCGCCCCGCCCGAGCACCGTGGCCTGCGCCGGCCCGGAAAACTCCGCCAGCGCGGCGAGCATGCGCTCTACGGTCTCGTGCCGGCAGGCGCCCACCGCGCAGCCGGTCCAGTTCAGAAACGAGCGCGCCCCTTCGTGCCGGATTTTTTCCGGGATGTCTCCGTAATGATGATTGACGATGAATCTGGCCAATGTCCTCGTAACTTCCATGGTCATCCCCGGAAAAAATAACAGTTGAGTATTATCGTCTCATTTCGCCTTTAAACTCCGGACAGGATTATTGGATATTACGAATAATGGCGCGTTTGAGTCCGCAAGGCGCCGGGACTTTCGTAGAGTGTGATTTGCGGCTAATCTTGCACCAACTTCCAGACGAGCGCCGAAGCGCGCAAGTTCCTGGCCAAGGACAACGAGGACGCGAGGGCGTTTCTGACGGAGCTCGGATTGGCGAAATGAGCGAGAAGCGAAATAGCCGAGGTATCGGCAGTGAGAGATCGCTCACCGCCTATGTCGCAGAATTCATGACGCACACGCACGCCGCCGACATCCCCGCCGATGTCATGCGACTCGGCAAGCGCTCGATACTCGATGCCCTGGGGCTCGCGCTTGCCGGCAATGCCGCGGAATCCGGCCGCATCGTGCGCGCCTATCTCAAGTCGCTCGGCATTCCGACCGACAAGGGCTCGACCGTCATCGGTACCGCCATGAAAGTGCCGCCGCGCTTCGCCGCGTTCGCGAACGGCATCGCCATCCACGCCGATGATTACGACGACACGCAGCTCGCCGTTGCCAAAGACCGGGTCTACGGCCTGCTCACGCACCCCACCGCCCCGGCGCTGCCGCCGGTGCTGGCGCTGGGCGAGCGCGACAATCGCTCGGGCCTGGACGTGCTCACCGCCTACCAGCTTGCCGTCGAGGCGGAAACCAAGCTGTCGGAGGCCATCAACCCCCGGCACTACGACCACGGCTTCCATTCGACCGCAACGATCGGCGCAATTGCCGCGGCGGCCGGCGCGTCCCGCATGCTCGGGCTCAACGTCGAGCAGACGCGCCGCGCGCTGGGCATAGGCGCCAGCCAGGCCGCCGGCCTGCGCGAGAACTTCGGCACCATGACCAAGCCGTTTCACCCGGGCCGCTCGGCCGAAAGCGGAATTGTCGCCGCCGATTTCGCCAGCCTCGGCTGGACTGCGACGCCCATCGTGCTGGAGGCGGGGCGCGGTTTCATGAAAGCCGCGGGGGGCGGGTATGACCCGGAAGCGATCGAGGGCAAGCTCGGCAACCCGTGGACGTTCGCCTTCCCCGGCGTGTCGATCAAGCCGCACCCGAGCGGCTCGCTCACCCACCCCGGCATGGGGCTCATGCTCGACCTGATCCGCGAGCACGACATCAAGCCCGGGCAGGTGGTCAGAGTCATGGTCGGCACCAACCGCCACATGCCCAACGCACTCATACACCACCGCCCGGAAAACGAGCTGCAGGCCAAGTTCAGCATGGAATTCTGCATGGCGATCCTGCTGATCGAGCGCAGGGCCGGGCTCGCCGAATTCACCGATCGCGTGGTCAACCGGCGCGACGTCCGGGAACTGATCGGGAAGATCGAGTTCGGCCTGCACCCCGAAGCCGAGGCCGCCGGCTACGAGAAGATGACCACGATCATCGATATCGAGCTGACCGGCGGCCAGCGGATCAGCGGCCGCGCCGATTTCGGCAAGGGCAGCCCCGCGAATCCCATGAGCGACGGGGAGCTTTCCGGCAAATTCCACGAGAGCGCCGCCTGGGGTAAGCTGCCGAAGGCGAACGCCGGGAAGGTCGTGGACATGGTCTTCAACCTGGAAAAACTCAAAAGCATCCGCGAATTGACGCGGCT
>CAZQJF010000113.1:6219-8351 GCA_964593735.1 uncultured Streptomycetaceae bacterium
ATGGAAAAACCTCTCATCGGCTTGATGCTCGGCGACGTTACCGGCATAGGTCCCGAGATCAGCGCCAAACTGCTCGCTTCCGGCGTTGCGAACGAAGCCGCGAACGTCGTTGTGATCGGCGACCGGCGCGTGCTCGATCTCGGCATTCGTAACTCCGGCGTCGAGCTCGCCTACCGCGCGGTTCCTTCGGTGGATGACATACGATGGCCATCCGAGCGCCTGCCGCTCGTCGATCTCGGCAACATCGACCCGGCCCTGTTCGAACAAGGGGTATCGTCCCCGGAATCGGGTCGCCTCACCGGCGAAACGCTGAAATTCATGATCGATCTTGCGCTCGCACACAAGCTCGATGGCATTTGTTTCGCGCCGCTCAACAAGGGCGCCATGCACCAGGGCGGGTGGAAGTTCAACGACGAGCACCAGATGTTCGCCAGGCTCACCGGCCATGCCGGGTTCTTCGGCGAGATGAACGTGATCAAGGAGTTCAGCACCTTCCGCGTGACCTCGCACGTCGCGCTGCGCGAGGCGGTAAACATGGTGACGCCGGAGCGCATCACGAGCGCGATACGCCTCGCGAACGATACGCTGCGCGCGGCCGGCCACCCCAAGCCGCGCATCGGGGTCGCTGCGCTCAATCCGCACAACGGCGAAAACGGCCTGTTCGGTGACGAGGAAATCCGCATCATCCGCCCGACGGTGGAGAAGATGCGCGCGGAGGGCGTGAACTGCACCGGGCCCATTTCCTCCGACGTCATCTTCATCAAGGCCACGCGCGGCGAGTTCGACGGCGTGGTGATGATGTACCACGACCAGGGCCAGATCGCGACCAAGCTCCTCGGCTTCAACAAGGGCGTCACCGTGACCGCCGGCCTGAAAACCGTGTTCACCACGCCCGCGCACGGCACCGCCTACGACATCGTCGGCCAGGGCCGCGCCGATCCGGGCGCTATCGAGCACGCCTTCACGCTCGCGGCCAAGCTTGCCGCCAATCTGAAGAGGGTGCCTGGCGCGGCCTGACGGGCAGCCTTCGCCTGCCCCGAGATATAATCGAAACGTGTAATTTCATTCCGAGGAGAATAAATTGAAATTTGAAAAATCGTTCGGCAGAAGCATTCTGCCCGTAATCTGCAGCGCACTCGCAGCGACCGCATGGATCGATGCGCGCGCTGCAGATTGGCCGACCAAGCCGGTACGCCTGCTCGTCGGCTTCGCACCCGGGGGCGGCACCGACACGACCGCCCGCGCGATCAGCCAGAAGCTGACGGCGGCGCTGGGGCAGCAGGTGATCGTGGATAATCGCCCCGGCGTTTCCGGCAGCATCGCGGCGGAAATTACCGCGAACGCGCTTCCCGATGGATACACCGTGCTCCTGTCCACTATTGCGGCGCTCGCAGTCAACCCCAGCCTCTACGCCAAGATGCCGTTCGATCCGATCAAGGATTTCGCGCCGGTGACGCGCGCTGCGGACTCGACGAACTTCCTTGTCGTGCATCCCTCCGTCGCCGCAAAATCGGTCAAGGAACTGATCGCGCTCGCGAAATCCAAGCCGCTCAACTGCGGGTCGTCCGGCGTCGGGGGCGCGGGACACCTCGCACTCGAGCTGTTCAACCTTCAGGCCGGCACAACGATGGTGCACGTGCCGTACAAGGGGGGCGGACCCGCGATCATCGACCTGCTCGCCGGCAACATCAATCTGATCTTTGCCACGGGCGCGAGCTCGATAAACCATGTCAAGGCGGGCAAGATACGCGCCCTTGCCGTGACGACGGCCAAGCGCTCGGCGCTCGCGCCGGAGCTGCCGACCATCGCCGAAGCCGCCCTGCCCGGCTTCGAAGCCAACAACTGGAACGGCATCGTCGTCCCGGCAAAAACGCCCCGCGCCATTGTCAATCGCCTGAACAAGGAATTCACGGCGGCGCTCAATTCGCCCGATATCAAGGAGTTTCTGTTCAACCAGGGCCTGGACGCCGCGCCCGGCACGCCGGAGGCGTTCTCCGCCTACATCAAGTCCGAAACGGCGAAGTGGGCGAAGGTGATCAAGGCCGCCGGCATCAAGCCCCGGTGACCTGTTCGTGAACGGAGGGGCGCTATGCCTGGACACCGCCGCGCAGGTTATCCAGCAAGAGCCTGCG
>CAZQJF010000114.1:0-8202 GCA_964593735.1 uncultured Streptomycetaceae bacterium
GGCGGTTTTGCATTTAGCAGCCTGTCGGAGCGGAAAGTCCGACAGGCTGCTAGTATCGAAATGATGCCAGCGGGCGCTCCGTGGTAGTCCTCGACAACGTCTCCAAGGCGTACGCCAGCCACACAGCCGTTGCGCCCGTGTCGCTGGCGTTCGATTCCGGGCGCGTCACCGTGTTGATCGGGCCCAGTGGCTGCGGCAAGTCTACGTTGCTGCGCATGATCGTGGGTCTGGTCGCGCCCGATACCGGCCGGGTGGTGATCGGCGGCGAAGCGCTGGGCGCCGGGAACGCCTTGCGGCTGCGTCATGCCATCGGCTACGTCATACAGGAAGGCGGTCTCTTCCCGCACCTCACCGCCGAGGAAAACGTCGTGCTGCTCGCCGTTTTCCTCAAGCGCGATCCAAAGTGGATCGCGGCGCGCACCGCCGAACTGTCCGAGCTTGCGCGGCTGCCGAACGCAATGTTGAAGCGCTATCCACGCGATCTGTCGGGAGGCCAGCGGCAGCGCGTGAGCATGATGCGCGCGCTGATGCTCGATCCGCCTTTGCTCCTGCTCGACGAGCCGCTGGGCGCGCTCGATCCGATTACCCGCTACGAGATGCAGGAGGAGTTGAAACAAATCTTCGCGATGCTGGACAAGACCGTGGTGCTCGTGACTCACGACATGAACGAGGCGGCGTATTTCGGGAACCATATCGTGCTGATGCGGGACGGGCGCATCGTGCAGCAGGGCGTGATCGCGGACCTGCTCGAACGCCCGAACGAGCCTTTCGTGCAGCAGTTCATCCGCGCACAACGGGTGTCCCTGCCGGAACGCCCGTTGTAACTGTGAGCCATGAGTACACGACGCACCACAATCAAGGCAATGAGCTCGTACTGCCGTGGCATCGTTCTTCCGATACACGCTGAGCGGGCGGGCTCGTACATTCGATTCGGGTCTGTCGTAATCCTGGCGTGGCTGTCGATGTCATGTTGGGCACAGGGCACGCTCAGCGTGGGCTCGAAGCGGTTTACGGAGTCGTACGTGCTGGGCGAGATCCTGACCCAGACCGCCGCCAGGGCAGGCGGGGCGCAGGCCGTTCATCAGCAGGGGCTCGGCAACACCGGCATACTGTTCGCGGCGCTGAAAGCGGGGGCGATCCACGTCTATCCCGAATATACCGGCACCATAGCTTTCGAATTGCTCGGCATGAAGCACGTGCCCGGGCTGGATGAGTTGAACCGCCGGCTGGCGGGTGAAGGTCTGGGCGTCGGTGTACCGCTCGGCTTTGCCAACAGCTACGCGCTGGCGATGGCGGCCACCCAGGCGGCGGCGCTCGGCATCGGCCGGATCTCGGATCTCGCCCGGCATCCGCAACTCCGGCTTGGATTGTCCCAGGAATTCCTGAACCGCAAGGACGGCTGGGAAGCCCTCAAGGCGGAGTACGGGCTGCCCTTTGCTCCGCGCGGGCTCGATCACGGTCTGGCGTACGAGGCGGTGGCGGCGGGGCGGCTCGATGTGATCGACGTCTATTCGACCGATGCCAAGATCGAGCGCTACAAGCTGCGCGTGCTCATGGACGACCGTGGATTCTTCCCCGCATACGAAGCCGTATTGTTCTTTCGCCGCGACGTGCCCGAGCGGTTTCCCTCGACTTGGAAGGCCCTGCAGCGGCTCGAAGGCAGAATCACGGACCGGCAGATGCTCGAAATGAACGCCGCCGTGGAGCTCTCCGCGTTGTCGTTTCAACGTGTGGCGGCGGACTTCCTCGACGACAAGCCTGCCGCTGCCGCTGCCGCCGGGACAACGCAAAAAAGATCGTTCATGGCGGCACTGCTGGGCCCGGACCTGCTGCGCCTGACGGGAGAACATCTCCTGCTGGTATTCGTTTCGCTCGTATTGAGCATCACGGCCGGCATCCCGCTCGGCATCTGGGCGCAACGCGCGCCGCGCGCCGGCGGCATCATACTGGGTGCGGTCGGCGTCCTCCAGACCGTGCCTGCGCTCGCGCTGCTGGCGTTCCTCATCGCGGCGTTCGACCGCATCGGGACTGTGCCCGCGATAGCCGCCTTGTTCCTGTACGGGCTCCTGCCGATCGTGCGCAACACCTGTAGCGGGCTGCTGGACATCGCGCCTGCTCTCACGGAAGCATCACAGGCGCTCGGGCTGCCGCCGATCGCCCGCTTGCGCCTGGTCGAGCTGCCCCTCGCCGCGCGCTCGATACTGGCGGGGGTCAAGACTTCGGCGGTGATCAACGTTGGCACCGCCACGATAGCCGCGTTCATCGGGGCCGGCGGTTATGGAGAACGCATCGTGGCCGGACTGGCAGTGAACGACCACGCGATGCTGCTGGCGGGGGCGCTGCCGGCCGCGGCGATGGCGCTCGCGCTCCAGTGGGGGTTCGATGCCCTCGACCGCTGGCTCGTTCCCGGCGGGCTGCGCACCCCTTAATATCCACGACGCAACGCGGTGGGGCACGACATGACACCCCCAGGGTGACCAGCCGCCAGGCACTTCCGGCCCGCGGGCCCTATGTCCCACGGAACTAATTTTATGCTTTCCTGTCCGCGGATTAACGCCATTCTTGCGTTCGCGGACGGCGCCCGGAGAGGTATACTGTGGACCTGTCTGACCGTGTGACCAGCGCACTTGAATAACAATTACATCAGGGACGGGTTTCATGAGCGATCGCGAAGTCGATCAGCAACTGGTCGAGCGCGCGCAACGCGGCGACAAGCAGGCGTTCGAGCTGCTGGTCAGCAAGTATCAAAGGAAGCTGGCCAGGCTGCTGTCGCGATTCATCCGGGATACGACCGAAGTTGAGGACGTGACCCAGGAGGCCTTCATCAAGGCCTACCGGGCGCTCCCCACTTTTCGCGGCGACAGTGCGTTTTACACGTGGCTGTACCGGATAGGCATTAATACCGCCAAGAATTACCTGGTGGCGATGGGCCGGAGAGCACCGACCACCACCGAGATAGACAGCGAGGAGGCGGAGGGATTCGAAGACGGCGACCAGCTGCGGGATTTGAACACGCCGGAAAACGAGATGATGAGCCGGCAAGTCGCGGATACAGTGAACCAAACGCTGGAGACGTTGCCAGAAGAGCTAAGATCGGCGATAACGCTCCGGGAGATAGAGGGGCTCAGTTACGAAGATATTGCCAACATAATGAATTGCCCGATCGGCACCGTACGGTCGCGCATTTTCAGGGCACGCGAAGCCATAGCGGCAAAGTTAAGACCGCTGCTCGACACCCCGAAAGACAGGAGATGGTGAATGGACAGGATCTCGGCCTTGATGGACGGTGAGCTCGACGCTCATCACAGTGATCAACAATACGTCCGCCTCAAGCACGACGCAGACGCGCGCGCGAGCTGGGACACCTACCACCTGATAGGCGACGCTTTGCGGGGCGAGTGCGTCGGCTCGAAAAACCTTACCGGCCGCCTCATCGGCGCGCGGCTCGCGCAGGAGCCGACAGTGCTCGCGCCCCGGCGCACACCCGTGAAACGGGTCACGACTTATGCCTGGTCGGCGGCGGCCTCGCTCTCGGCGGTAGCGCTGGTCGGCTGGATCGCCTTGAATAACCCTCTTGCGCCTTCGCCCGAAGTGGAAGCCAGGAACGCACCCGCATCACTGGTTCCGCCAAGTGCTCCGGCCGTCCTCGCCAGCGCCCCGGTCGCGCTCGCCAGTGTTCCGAGCGAGGGGAAAATGAACGAATACCTGATGGCCCATCAGGGATTTTCGCCGAGCACGGCCATACAGGGGCTGGCGCCGTATATACGCAGCGTATCGGCGACGCACACGACGAAGGGGCGGGAGTGAAATTGGTCTGGGCGGCGGTATTACTGGGGCTGACGCTCGCAGGCTCCGCCACCGCCGCAGAACCAGCCGAGCCTCAGGACGGGCTCGCGTGGCTCCAGAAAATGGCGAGTGCTTCACGCCAATTGAACTACAACGGCACTTTCGTCTACCGCAGCAACCGCCAATCCGAGACCTCCCGCATCGCCCATTTCGTGAATTCTGCGGGCGGCGAGTTCGAAAGACTCGAAACGCTGGACGGTCCGCCGCGCGAAGTAATCCGCACCAACGACCAGGTCACCTGTTACCTGCCGGGTTCAAGGACGGTCATCATCGAGAAGCGCAGTCCCCGCCGGTTTCCCGCCGCCTTGCTCCCCGAGCAGCTGACCGGCGTCTCGGAGAGCTACACCATCCGCACGCAGGGTACTGACCGGGTGGCCGGCTTTCAATGCCAGGTCATCGTGCTCGAGCCCAGGGACAAGCTGCGCTACGGGCACTATTTTTGCGCAGAATCGAAGTCGGGCTTGCCGTTGCGCGCCCGCAGCTTCAATGAAAAGGCGGAGCCGCTGGAGTCCTTTGCTTTCACCCAGCTCACGATCGGCGGCGACTTCAACCGCGACATGGTGAAATCGCGCTATGCCGCGAAGTCCAAGGACTGGAAAGTCGATCGCTCCGCGGTGCCCGTTACCGAGACTCCGACCGATACCGGCTGGGTCCTCGCCAGCCAGTTGCCGGGATTCAGAAAGCTGACCGAGTTCAAGCGCTCGATGGCGGGCCGCACGGCCTCGGTTGCGCACATCGTGTTTTCCGACGGCCTGGCGGCGATTTCCGTATTCATCGAGCCTCTGCCGAGTGCCAAAGTGGTGCCCACGCTGTCGCATCAGGGGGCTGTCAACATCTATACGCGGCCGGTTTCCGACTACATGGTGACGGCGCTGGGAGAGGCGCCTGCCGCCACCGTGATGCAAATCGCCAATTCCCTCGAACTCAAAGGTGCGGCCAGGCAGTAACGAAGATCCGGGACTCACAACAGGATGAACTGAGGGTTTAATGCCGAAGCTGAGGCACTGGCTTTTACTTCTGTTTTTCTTTGCGTCCGCTGCCGTCTCCGCGCAGCTGCCCGATTTTACGGACCTGGTGGAGAGGCAGGGTCCGGCCGTCGTCAACATCAGCACCACGCAGTCGGCGCGCAGCAATCCGCTGCTGCCGCAGATTCCGAACCTGCGGGAAGACGATCCTTTCTACGAGTTTTTCCGCCGCTTCATTCCGAATCCGGGACCGCGTGAATTCCAGACTCAATCGCTCGGTTCGGGTTTCATCATCAGCGCGGACGGCTACATCATGACGAATGCGCACGTGGTGGACGCCGCCGACCAGATCACCGTCAAGTTGACCGACAAGCGGGAGTTCAAGGCCAAGGTGATCGGCGCGGACCGGCGCACGGATCTCGCTCTGATAAAGATCGACGCGAGTTCACTGCCTGCGGTCAGGTTCGGCGACCCCGGCAAGCTCAAGGTCGGGGAATGGGTGATCGCGATCGGATCCCCGTTCGGCTTCGAGAACTCGGTCACCGCCGGCATCGTGAGCGCGAAAGGCCGCTCCCTGCCGCAGGAAAACTACGTGCCTTTCATCCAGACCGACGTCGCCGTCAATCCGGGCAATTCGGGCGGACCGCTGTTCAATCTGCGCGGTGAAGTCGTCGGCATCAACTCCCAGATCTACAGCCGCACGGGCGGCTTCATGGGCCTGTCGTTCGCCATACCGATAGACGTCGCAAACGAAATCGCCAAGCAGCTGCGCACGTCGGGTAAGGTGACGCGCGGTCGCATCGGGGTCGTGATTCAGCCGCTTACCAAGGAACTGGTGGAATCGTTCGGGCTGCCCAAACCCCAGGGCGCGCTGGTCAACTCCGTGGAAAAGGGCGGACCGGCGGAGAAAGCCGGTGTAGAGCCGGGTGACGTGATCCTGCGGTTCGACGGCAAGCCGGTCGGTTCCTCTGAAGATCTGCCGCGGCTCGTCGGCGCTACCTCGCCGGGCAACAGGGTCACCGTCCAGGTCTGGCGCAACAAGCAGGCACGCGAACTCCAGCTGGTAGTCGGCGAAATGGGAGACGAGCGCACCGCGCAAAAAGCGCCACGCGGCGGCGTCAAGCCTCCCCCTGCGGCCGCCACCCAGCACGGGCTGACGCTGTCGGAGCTGACCGAAGCGCAGCGCAAGGAGCTCAAGACTGCGGGCGGCGTGCTGGTCGAAAACGCACAGGGCGCTGCTGCGCGCGCGGGCGTGCGCCGCGGCGACGTCATACTCGCCCTCAACAACCAGGACGTGAAGTCCGTGGAGCAGTTCAATCAGACGATGAGTCAGCTCGACAAGGGCCGCATCATTGCGCTGCTGGTTCGCCGCGGCGCGAATTCGCTCTACATCCCGTTCCGACCCGATGGAAATTAGGCTGATCGTTTACAGCCGCCGCCATTGTCATCTGTGCGAGGAAATGATCGCGGGCCTGCAGGCATTGCAGGCCCGCTTTGCTTTCGACGTCGAAGTCGTGGACGTGGACGGTCATAGCGCCCTGGCTACGCGATACGGCGAGCACGTGCCGGTACTGGCGCACGGAGAGCAGGAGCTTTGCCGGCATCGTCTCGAGCCTGCCCGGGTTACTGCGTATTTGAGCAATTTCCGTTAAAATTCCGAAACTTCAAGGAACGGTCCCAGGAACGGTTCAAGGAACCCGAGGGCTCTCGCGAGAGCCCTCTTTTATGCAGCATATCCGCAATTTTTCCATCATCGCCCATATCGACCACGGCAAATCCACGCTTGCCGACCGCTTCATTCAGCTGTGCGGAGGACTGTCGGACCGCGAAATGGAAGAACAGGTGCTCGATTCGATGGATCTGGAACGCGAGCGCGGCATCACCATCAAGGCGCAGACCGCGGCACTCGAGTACCGGGCCCGCGACGGAAATATCTACCAGTTGAACCTGATCGACACCCCCGGGCACGTGGATTTTTCCTACGAAGTCTCGCGCTCCCTGGCGGCCTGCGAAGGAGCCCTGCTCGTGGTCGACGCGTCACAGGGCGTAGAAGCGCAGACGGTCGCGAACTGCTATACCGCGATCGAGCAGGGCGTGGAAGTCGTTCCGGTGCTGAACAAGATGGATTTGCCCCAGGCCGAAGGCGATCGCGTGATCACCGAGATCGAGGACATCATCGGCATCCCGGCGAAGGATGCGTTGCGGGTGAGCGCCAAGACGGGCGAGGGCGTGAGCGATATTCTCGAAGCCATCATCGTTCGCATCCCTGCGCCCAGGGGTAATCCCGACGGTCCGCTCAAGGCGCTGATCATCGATTCGTGGTTCGACAACTACGTCGGTGTGGTTATGCTCGTGCGCGTCGTCGACGGGGAGTTGCGGCCGCATGACCGCATAGTATTCATGTCAACCGGCACCAGCTATGAGTGCGAGCGGGCGGGCGTATTCACGCCGAAGTCGCGGTTGAAGGAACGGCTTTGCGCCGGTGAAGTCGGGTTCGTCACCGCGGGCATCAAGGAACTGCAGGCGGCGCGCGTGGGCGACACCCTCACCCGGGCCGACCGCCCGGCGGTCGAGGCCCTTCCCGGATTCAAGGAAATCAAGCCCCAGGTCTTCGCCGGCCTCTATCCGGTCGACGCGAACGAGTATGGCGCGCTGCGGGATGCCCTCGAAAAGCTGCACTTGAACGACGCCTCGTTGCGCTACGAGCCCGAGTCCTCGCAGGCTCTGGGTTTCGGCTTCCGCTGCGGCTTTCTCGGGCTCCTGCATCTGGACATAGTGCAGGAAAGGCTGGAGCGTGAGTACGGGATGAACCTGATCACCACCGCCCCGACGGTGATATATCAGGTGGCGCTGCGCGATGGGACCGTGATGGAGATGGAGAACCCCTCCAAGCTGCCGGACCCCTCCAGCATCCAAGAAATCCGCGAGCCGATCATCACGGCCTCGATCCTCGTTCCCCAGGATTACGTCGGCCCGGTAATAACCCTGTGCAACCAGAAACGGGGCAGCCAGCGCAACATGCAGTACCTGGGCCGGCAGGTCATGCTGACCTACGAGATGCCGCTGAACGAGGTCGTCATGGATTTTTTCGACCGCTTGAAATCGTTGTCCAGGGGCTATGCCTCGCTCGACTACGATTTTCTCGAATACCGGGCGGGCGACCTCGTCCGCCTGGACATACTGATCAACGGCGAGCGGGTGGACGCGCTGTCGCTGATCGTGCATCGCGATAACTCGCGGCACCGGGGCCGCGAGCTGGTTTCCAAGATGCGGGAGCTGATCCCGCGTCAGATGTTCGACGTGGCGGTTCAGGCGGCGATCGGTTCGAACATCATCTCCCGCGAGACGGTAAAGGCGCTGCGCAAGAACGTGCTGGCGAAGTGCTACGGCG
>CAZQJF010000115.1:0-4833 GCA_964593735.1 uncultured Streptomycetaceae bacterium
TCGAGTGCGGCGTGACGGAGTAGGTCCTGATCTCGTAGATCATGGGATGTCCCTTTTAGTCGTTTTGGGAAGGGGACTCTACTGCGAAGCGCGGTCGCTGGCCAGCGACCACACTGTGAAACCTTCACCCATCCCGCTACTTGACCGGGCTCACCTGAATGCGCAGCGCGGTCAGCTTGCCCCCGGCGCCCGGTGCGGCGGTCAGGTTTACTGCTGCGCCGGGAACGAGGTGCGAACGCTCTCCGGGGACGAGCATCGAGATTGACGCGTTTTCCGGCACGACGATCTTCTGCGCACCGCCCTCGTAGGTGAGGGTCAGCTCGTGCCCGTTCGTGGCCTGCACTACCGCGGAAACCGAGGCATTGGTCATCGTCTGATCGCTGCGGCCATCGAAGGGGCGGTGGCCCGGGTTGACGGGCTTGGGAAATCGGCGCACCTCGTACGCTGTGAGTGAGCCGTCGTCCCGTTTCGTCGAGGTCACGCCCAGGAAATCGCCGGATTTGATGTCAGCGAGCTTAATCGGCCGGGTGAAAGTGATTACGGTCTTTTCGCCCAGTTGGATATCCACGATCTTGCCGTCGCTGGATTTGACGGAAAACGTCGTTCCATCGACAGCAGCGATGGTGCCGCGCACGCGCGTGGGCGCCTGCGCGTCGGCCGCGGCGCTTGCGAGTGCAAGCACGCCGAACAACAATGCGATACGAAGTTTGTCCATTGCACTTTTCCTTATAAAGTTTGCGCCAGTACGCTCGAAGATGGTACCGGTAATGGTCCCCCG
Source organism: uncultured Streptomycetaceae bacterium (assembly GCA_964593735.1). Lineage (GTDB taxonomy): Bacteria > Pseudomonadota > Gammaproteobacteria > Burkholderiales > SG8-41 > SG8-41. The sequence continues at coordinate 779 of CAZQJF010000115.1, forward strand.
CATACGCATGGTAGTTTACGCATCCACCCCCGGTCGAATTTATCGAGCTGGCTTTGCCCGCTGACGCCTGGTAAACAGCCCGGGCAGCCATGGTATTCCACGCCCATCACTTTTCCTTGGAAATACCGGCTTCCTTGATCACCTTCGCCCAGCGCGCGACCTCGTGCTCGACCTGCGCCCCCCAGGTCCTGCGGCGTGCTGCCACCGGGTTCGATGCCCTGTTTCACCAGCGTCTCGCGAATTTTCGGTTCACGCAGAATGGCGATCGACTCGCGGCTCACCCGCGCAATGGCGTCGGCGGGCGTGTTGAGGGGAGCGAAAAGGCCGAACAGCCCCATCGACAGCAGGCCCGGCATGCCCAGCTCGGCGGTCGTCGGAACGTCCGGCAGGATCGCCGCGCGCTGCGCCGTAGTGACGGCCAGCGCCTTCAACTTGCCGGCGGCGACCAGGGGCACGTATACCGGGACATTATCGAAGGCCATCGTGATACGGCCTTCGATCAGCTCGGGACGAAAGGCTGTCGAGCCCTTGAACGGTACGTGCAGGACGGCTATGCCCGCGGTTTTCTTGAACAGCTCGCAGGTGAGGTGCAGCAAGCCGCCCACGCCGGACGAAGCGCAGGTGTATTGTCCCGGCCGGGCCTTGACGTAGGCCACGAACGCCTTGAGGGTGTCCACGGGAAGGATCGGGGTCACGAACAGGCCGTTGGGTATTTCGGCGACCTTGGAAATGGGCGTCAGGCTGCGGCGCAGATCGTACTCGAGCCGCCCCGCGCTGTAGGTCATCTGGATGGCGAGCGACGCGGTGGAAGCCATGAGCAGCGTGTAGCCGTCCGGCGGCGCCGTGACCACGGTCATGGCCGCGATATTGCCGCCATCCCCCGGCTTGTTTTCAACGATAACGCGCTGGTTGATGCGCCCCGACAGGCCGTCCGCAAGCGCGGTTGAGGTGATCGGCGGACGAACCGGCGGCGAGCGAATTGACGACCCTGATCACGCGGACAGGATAGACGTCTGCCTGCGCCGCTGCGATGCCGGGCACGCAAGCGCTCCACAACAGCGCCGCCCGGAGGGCGCGGCTGAAATGCGGCGATGCGGTTCCGGTCCGCCGCTGCGTTTCGACGGTGGAAGTTGCTGCCATGTTTCTCCTCCCAGAGCCTGTCTCAAAAACGAAACGCAGCCTTAGCCACAGATAAACACAGATGAACACAGATAAGATCAAAAGCAGATTAGCCGCCGATGAACGCCGATAACATCAAGGACAATTGAGCCGCAGATACACGCAGATATACGCGGATAAGGTCAACCCCAAATTTAAAAGCAGATCAGCCGCCGGTGGACGCCGATGAGATCAACCTCAAACGAAGTATCCTGAATCTTGAAATCTGCGTATATCTGCGGCTAAATCCTGCTTTTCGTTCTTCCGCTACCCGCCGGCGGCTGCGCGCGCCCGGCTTCCCGTGCCGGTGATGGCCCGGTTGATTCTGGGCATGACCTCGGTCGCCATCAGCTCCATCGAGCGCCGCGCCAGCTTCGGGTCGACCCAGTCCATGCCGGCGTACACGATTTCGCCGAAATCTCCCGCTTCCTCGCGCAGCTTCAGGATCTCGTCCGTGACCTGGTTGACCGTGCCGTGGATCACCAGGTTATCCAGTATGTAATCCTCGGTGAGGATGGAATCGGGCTGCGACGGGTCGGTCTTGAAAGCGACATGGCGCTTCGCTTTCATCATCTTGTAGAGCAGCGTGCGCCAGTAATAGCGATAAGGACTGTCGGCGTCATCGCGCCCGTAGCGCCGGGCCACCTTGTCGTCGTCCGCGACGAAGATGGTGCGCGCGACACGCCAGTCCGCGGGGTCGGGAACCCGGCCGGCCTTGCGCTTGCCTTCGGAGTAGTTGGCCCAGTGGCTCGGGAGCCATTTCGCGAGCAGGAAATTGGCCGACAAGGGATGAAAGTCGCGCTCGCCCATGGCGATCACCCCCTTCGAGTGCGGCGCCACCACCGTGCCCACGATCTCCGGCCGCGGCTTCTGGTACGGCTTGTAGAGATGGCCGCGCCCGATTTCGAGATCGCGCGTCTTCGCAACGGACACCTTGTAGCGGTTGCCCGGGAAATCGATGTCGTACGGAGACTCGCGCTCCCAGATCGCGAGGATCACTTCGATGGCATCGGCGAACATCTTGTTGCGATCTTCATCCAGGTTGCCGAGGGCCTCGGCGTCGCACCGCAGCACCCCGGCGCTGATGCCGAAGATAAAGCGTCCCCTGGCGAGATGATCGAACATTGCGGCATGCGACGCGATGAGCACCGGGTGCGACTGCGAGAGGTTGGAGGTGCCGGTCGCCAGCTTGATCGTCTTCGTGTCGCTGATGAGCGTCGCGAGAAAGAGCATGCTGTTCGTGATGTTTTCCGTTCTCTCCGTGAGGTGCTCACCCACGAACGCGTCGTGGAAGCCGAGCTTGTCCGCGAGGATGATGGCCTCGCGATCCTCGTGGAGGGTCTCCGTGGGATTGCGCTCCAGCGGGTGGACCGGCATCGTGAAATAGCCGAGCCGCATGTCGTTTCTCCTGTCGAGCCTGGCGTAACTTGGGAATCGGGATGGCAAAGCTATGATACTTAGCCTCTATCCGGGCATGCTCAACTGCAGGAAAAAACTGTTTGTCCCTAACTTCCGCGCTGTAGCAGCCTGCGGAGCGATGAGTCCGGCAGGTGTCGTCACCTGACCGCGACGGAGGCCATCAACAAGCAGCCAGCACCGGATGAGAGTTGCGCGATGCCCGGATGACCTTTAGCAGGCTGATGCAAAGCCCTTAAAGTTCCGTTCGTGTTGAGCGTAACGAAGTGGAGTCGAAACATGAACGGCAGGAGTTCAATGGGTCGTTCACCCTTCGACTCCGCGCGTTCGCGCTACGCTCAGGGCGAACGGGGGTTTTGCATCACGCTCTTAGACGCGCATGGCATGGAACTGGATTCGCCCTTCAGGACGAACCAACTTGTAAGGAATTTGGGGACATGTCACCGCCGCTAGGCGGGCAGGGGGCGCTTCGTTCTCGGGGCCCGTTTGCGCCCTGCCGCGTCGCGGTTCGGCGTGGACGGCCGACCGACGTCATGTTCGGTATCCGGCGGCAGCCGGGTGATCTCGACCAGGAAATCGATCACCACCCGCAGCTTGCGCGGCACATGCCGCGTCGGCGGATAGACGATGCTGATGGGGCGTCCCTCCACCGCGTATTCTTCCAGCACCTGCTTCAAAGTCCCCACGGCCAGGTCGTGCCTCACGGTCCACCAGTTCGACTGCGCGATGCCGAGTCCGAGCAGCACCGCCTCGCGCAAGGCGTCGCCGCCGGTGACCACGAGATTGCCGCGCACCAGGACCTCGATGCGATTGCCGCCATCATTGAAGGGCCAGGCCGGGCCGAAGTTGGTGACGATGCAGTTGTGCGCCGCGAGGTCACCGGGCGTCCTGGGCTCGCCGTGCCGCTGCAGGTAGGACGGCGAGGCGGCCGTCACCCGGGGTCCGTGGTTGAGCACGCGCGTGATGCAGCGGGAATCGCTCAGATTGCCGACCTGCACGGCGATGTCGAGCCCTCGTTCTATGAGGTCCACCGGGCGGTCATCGAAGCTCAGGTCGAGAACGATATCGGGATAGCGCGCATTGAATTCCGCCACCCGGGGCAGGAAGGTCAGACGTCCGAACAGCACGGGCAACGTCATGCGCAGCCGCCCTTTCGGCGTTTCCCCGGCGCGCCTGACGGAGGCTTCCGCGTCCTCGATGTCGTTCAGGATCTCCTGGCACCGCGCGTAAAAATCCCGGCCGTCGTCGTTCAGCGCCAGTCTGCGCGTCGAGCGCGCCAGCAGCTGGGTTCCCAGGTCTTCCTCAAGGCGGGCGACGGCCTTCGCCACCGCCGAGACCGATACGCCCAGTTGCGCAGCGGCGGAGGTAAAGCTGCCGCTCTCCGCCACCCGCACGAAAGCGAGCATCGCCAGGAGCTTGTTCATGGTTAGATCATTTCGAAACCGGAATGACAGGCCGGTTTCGGTGTACGCTCCCCTCTC